>DASXIP010000100.1:0-2709 GCA_036497875.1 Caldimonas sp. | reverse complement strand
GCGAGCTGGAACTGGCGGATCGAATTCGAAGGCCTGCTGGCGATCGCCGAGTCGATGCGCAACAGCGCACCGTCGATGGCCAACCGGGCGCTGCCGGGGCCGGTCGACTACCGTCAGATTCCCGAGCTGGCGCAGCGCGGGCTCGCCAGGCTGCAGAAGTTCTTCGTCGATCTGAACGATCGTCTGGCCGGTCGCGACTTCGTTGCGAGCGAACGCTTCAGCATCGCTGATGTCACGGCGGTGGTCGCGGTCGACTTCGCCCGCGTCGTCAAGGTCAAACCCGGCGAGGAGCATCCGCACATCCAGCGCTGGCGGGCGGCGATGGCCGGACGAGCGTCGATGTCGCTTTGAGCGCCGGCCGGCCGCGGGCCGCAGAATGGTGCGTTCTTCGAATGCTCGTGGCGCTTCATCCGCTCGCCGTCGCTCTCGTCGTCGTCCTTGTCATCGCGCCGTCGGGCGCAGCGGCGCAGTGGCAGCCGACGGGCGCGCTCGCGTCGGTGCTCGTCGTCGACGACTGCAACGAAACTGGCGGCGACGTCATGGTCTCGCGGCTCGATCCGCCGACGATCTATGTCTGCCCCACAGTCGTGCGGCTCGTGCGGAGAGACCATCCGGGCGCCGAGCACTTCTTCCTCGTCCACGAATTCGGCCATATCGCACTGCAGACGACGGACGAAGCGGCCGCCGACTGCTGGGCGGCGCACGAGCTCGCCGGCGTGCGCAACGGCCGTCGCGCGATCGATGCCGCGATCGCGCTCTTTCGCGCTCGCGCCGACGACGACGGCCGCCGTTACGGCAGCCCGCGCGAACGCGCCGAGCGCATTCGACGCTGCGCCGAGGAGGCGCAGCCGTGAACCGCTCGCATCGGCGCCTGACCTTCGCCGGCAACGATCACAATCGGCATCGTCCGCGTGGCGCCCGCCGATGACCGATCTCAGCACGCTCAGCATGACGGAGATCATCCGTCTCCAGAATCAGCTGCAGAACGAGCTGAGGCGCCGCTTCGAGCGCTCGCTGCTGATGGCGTTTTCCGACATCGTCGGCTCAACGGCGTACTTCTCGCGCTTCGGCGATGCGACCGGCCGCCAGCTCCACCAGCTGCACTTCGATCTGCTCGCCAAGGCCGCCGCCGATGCGCGGGGCCGCATCGTCGACGCCGTCGGCGACGGCGTCTTCTGCGTCTTTCCCGACGTCGAAGCCGGAGTGCGTGGCATCGTCGAGTTCCAGCAGGCGATGGCGCGCGAGAACGCGGCGCGGGCGCGCGAGCACCAGCTCGCGGTCCGGATCGGCCTGCACTGGGGGTCGGTGCTGACCGACGGCGCGATGGTGACCGGCGATTCGGTCCACATCGCCGCGCGGGTCGCCCGCGCCGCCGAACCGGGTGGGGTCTGCCTCACGCGCGGCGTCTTCCTCGAGCTCGGCCCCGAGCAGCGGCTGCACTGCCACCCGGTCGGCACGCGCGAGCTGAAGGGAGTCGCGCAGCCGGTCGAGCTGCTCGAGCTCGACTGGCGCGATCCCGCTGCGTTCCCACGCCGCGTCCTGATCGAGGAGACCGGCGAGCAGATCGCGCTGCCGCAGAAGGACATCGTCAGCTTCGGCCGCCTGCACGAGCCCGACGGCGCGCGCGCCAACGACATCGTGCTCCAGCACCCCGACCCGGCCCGCGCGCGGCAGATCAGTCGCTGGCACTTCGAGCTGCGCCGCGGGCCCGACGGTCTGCGGCTGCGGACGCTCTCCGACGGCTTGACGACCATCGATGGCCAGCCGGCCGGCAAGGGAGTCGACGTTCCGGTCCGCAGCGGCACCCGGATCGGCGTCGCCAACACGTTGACCCTGCGCCTGACCGATCTGACCCATGCGGCAGCCGACGACGAGGACAGCCGCACGATGATCCGGCCCGACTCGGTTTTCTGACGATGCCGATCACGCCGGCCGTCGGCTGGAGGCTTCGCATCCGGCTCTTCGTCGAGCGCTTCTGGCAGCCGACCAGCGCCTGCATGCTGTGCATGCCCGGCAGCCTCGGCAACCTGTGGAGCGCGGTGCACTGGTCGCTCGCGTTGCGGACCGGCCTCGTTACCGGGCTGGTCGCGCTGCTGCTCAGCTTCACGCCGGTCGCCAGGCTCTACTCGAACCGATACGGCAACGCGCTCGTCGTCGGCGGCATCACGGCCCTCGGCGACGCGTATTCGCATCCCAACCACTACGGCTTCTTCCACGCCGAGGCGCTCCTGACGGGCGCGGTGTCGGCAGTGCTGGCGCTCGTTGCGTCGTTCTTGCTCGAGGACCGGGCGCGCCGTGTTCGCGCCGCCTGGGCCTGGCTGCAGCCGCGCGCCGGCCGAGCCGGTGACTGAAACGCCGCTTCTTCAGTCGGCGCGGTCGCCGAGGGCGATGTCGAGCATCATTTCGCTGGCCACCGTCTCGAGCTTGCGGCGCAGCTCGTCAGACGACAGCGCGTTCGGCACCAGCAGGTGAGCCGCGACCTTGAACGTCTTCGGCGCGCTTGCGTTCGTGCCGACGATCTCGGTGTGAATGTGCTCGATGCTGATTCCCGATTCGGCCAGGATGCGCGTCAGCGTGCTGACGATGCCGACGCGATCGTCGCCGACGAGGTCGAGCTCGACGCCGCGCAGCCCGGCGGCGACCTGAGACGAATCGCTCTTCGCGATCACGAGCTTCAGGTCCGACGATTCGAGGCTGCGCAGCGACGTC
>DASXIP010000099.1:0-7331 GCA_036497875.1 Caldimonas sp. | reverse complement strand
CTCGGCGTTGCGCAGCACGGCCTCGAAGGCACTCCGCGCGCCGGGCTGGTCGCCGCGGCTGTGCAGGAACGCGCCGTACTTGTACTGCGCCTCGGTCGACGCATCCTGGGCGACGACGGCCTCGAACGCGGCGCGCGCGCTGGCGCTGCCGGCGCCGGCGAGCGCCTCGGCGTGGGCGATCGCGAGCGCGCCGCGACGCTGCTCGGGATGGCTCGTGAACAGCCGCTCGAGGGTTGCCGCCGCATCGGCGTGTCTGCCGGCGGCGATCTCGGCGCGCGCCAGGCCGGCGAGAAACGCCGCGTCGTTCGCGTACGGGCCGCTCGCGGTCGCCCGGTAGTGATCGATCGCCTCGTCGACGTGTCCCTTGGCGAACAGCGCCGCGGCGAGGCGTGCCCGGTTGTACGCGGTCGGCGTGCGGTCGAACTCCGCGGTCGCCTCGCGCAGCTCGCGATGGGGGTCGACGATGTTCTGGACGGTGCGCGCCGCCTTCATGCCGCCATGTGTGTAGCGAAACTGCGGCAGGTAGATCGCGAAGCAGTAGACGACGCTGCCGAGGAGCGGGAACGCGAACAGGACAAACAGCCAGTAGATCGGCTGCCCCGAGCGGATCGCATGGACGCCGAAAAACGCAGCGATCGCGAGGTGAACGACGCCGACGAACGGCATGGGCTGGCCTCCCGCGCCCCCGGCGCAAACCGCCGCGATTCTAGGAGTTGCCTCGCTGCGCGCGAGCGCCATTCGTCGGCCGGCACGTCGCCTGCCGCTCCGGCATCGTGCGATTTGAAACATCCTGGCAGCTGAGCTCTCACCACGACGCGGTGCGCATCGCCGCGCCGGGCAGCCGCCTGGCGCCGCCCTAGCGCGAGGCGTCTTCAACGGCGACGACGATCATCTGCACGCGCTCGATGCCGTTGTAGGCATCGCGCGCGAGCCGCCACGCGAGGCGGACGCGCTCGCCGACGGGGTCGCTGCGTCCGAACCAGATCGCGTCGCGCATCACGCCGTCGACGCGCAGCGCGAGCTTGAGGTGCTTGTCGCCGACGAGCCGCTGCGAGACGACGTCGACGGTGTCGCTGAAGATCGGGGCGTCGAACGCATTGCCCCAGACCTGGTCGTCGAGCAGGCGGACCGTCGCCGGATCGAAGTGCGCCGCGGCCAGCGGCCCGTCGCTGAGGATCGTTTGCTCGGCGGCGCCGGTGCCGAGCCCTTCGGCGGCAACCTGCTGCAGCGCGCCGCGGAAGGTGTCGAGGTCGGCGGCGGCGAGCGTGCAGCCCGCCGCCATCGCGTGGCCGCCGAAGCGCAGCAGCAACCCCGGGTGGCGCTTGCTGACGAGGTCGAGCGCGTCGCGAAGGTGAAAGCCATCGATCGATCGTCCCGATCCCTTCAGCGCGCCGTCCAGGCCGGTTGCGAAGACGAAGGTCGGCCGATGCAACCGGTCTTTCAGGCGCGACGCGATGATGCCGACGACGCCCTCGTGAAACGACGGATCGAACACCGCGAGCGCCGGCTCGAGCGTGCCGCTGAGCGCGAACGCGCGGTCGACCTCGGCCTCGGCGTCCTCGCGCATGCCGGCCTCGAGCGTGCGCCGCTCGCGATTGATCTCGTCGAGCAACGTCGCGAGCTCGTGCGCGCGCGCGGCGTCGTCGGTCAGCAGGCATTCGATGCCGAGCGTCATGTCGGCCAGCCGCCCGGCGGCGTTCAGGCGCGGCCCGATCGCGAAGCCGAAGTCGGCCGCGCTCGCCTGGCGCGGGTCGCGCGCGGCGACCGCGAACAACGCCGCGATGCCCGGCTGCATGCGGCCAGCGCGGATCCGCTTCACGCCTTGCGCGACGAGGCAGCGGTTGTTGCGGTCGAGGCGGACGACGTCGGCGACGGTGCCGAGTGCGACCAGGTCGAGCAGGGCATCGAGGCGCGGCTGGTCGGCGAGCGTGAACTCGCCGCGCTCGCGCAACTCTGCGCGCAGCGCGAGCAGGACGTAGAACGCGACGCCGACGCCGGCGAGATGCTTGCTCGCGAAGCCGCAGCCGGGCTGGTTCGGGTCGACGATGACGTCGGCCTCGGGCAGGACGACGCCGCTCTCGCCCTGCAACGGCAGGTGGTGGTCGGTGATGACGACTGCGAGCCCGTTCGCGTGCGCGTGGGCGACGCCTTCGAGACTCGCGATGCCGTTGTCGACCGTCACCAGCACCTCGGCCGATTGCGCCAGCGCGAGGTCGACGATCTGCGGCGTCAGCCCATAGCCGTGGACGCGCCGGTCGGGAACGACGTAGCCGAGCGTCGCCGGATCGGCGCCAAGCATGCGCATGCCGCGCAGCGTCACCGCGCACGCGGTCGCGCCGTCGCAGTCGTAGTCGGCGACGACCGAAATGCGGCTGCCGGCGCCGATCGCATCGGCAAGCAGCACCGCGGCGTCGCCGGCACCGAGCAGCGTCGTCGGCGGCAGCAGCCGCGCGAGCGCGTCGTCGAGCTCGTCGGCGCCTTTGACGCCTCGCGCCGCGAACAAGCGCGCGAGCAACGGATGGAGCCCGGCCTGCTCGAGCGTCCACGCGGTCCGCGGCGGAACCTCACGGGTGACGAAGCGAACCGGCGTCATGTTTGTTTGCAGCGGCGGTGCGCTAGAGCGAGACCAGCACGTCGTGCGCTGCGGCTCGCGGCGCCCGCATGCGCTGCCAGAGTGTTCGCGGCTGCAGCTCGAAGCGCGCCGCCGAGCGCGAACCGCAAAGCGTCATCGCCGTCGCCTTGCCGGCGCGGGCGTCGGCAAGAAGCCGGGCCATCGCTCCGGCGTCGAGCGCGCGCCAGGCCGCGGCCCACGCGGCCCAGTCGCCGCCGAGCAGCGGCGCGCGCAGCGACGACTCGATCTGCGGCCCGGCCGCGTCGTCGGCCGGCTGGCTGCAGCCGCAACCGCTCAGCCAGAACGAGTTGACGACGAGCTCGCCGCGCTCCTCGCGGCGCTCGTTGACGTCGTGGACGTGAAAGGCGAGCTGCACTTCGCTCTGCAGGCGCGAAACGAGCGCGAACGCCGCGCGGCGTGCGCCGTCGTCGCTGCGATCGTTGGCGTGCAGCCAGCGATCGACGCGTTGGCCGATGACGCGGTCGAGCGATGCCGTCGCGAGCCCCTGGAGGTCGTCGCGCGCCGCATACCAGCGCTCGGCGCTGCCCCACGCGACCGCGAATCCCTCGCTCGTGAACAGCTCCGCGGCGCTCGCGAAGAGGGCGCGCGATTCGGCCTCGTCGAGCGCGAGCAGCGCTGGATCGAGCAGCGTCACGTCGTCGCGGCCGAGCTGCCAGTGGCTCGGCGTCAGCAGGGCCCAGGCGAGCGTCGCCGTCGCGATGCCGTCGCCTGCGGCAGCATGCGCCGCGAACGGCAGCAGGCCATCGCCGCCTTGCCAGCCCCATGCGGCGGCGAGCGCTCGCTCGTGCGGCGGCGACAGGCTCGTGGCGTCGCCGTCGTCGCGCCCGGCAGTCGCGAGCAACGCGAGCAGTCGCTCGAGATTCGGCAGCGGCAGGCCGCGCAGCACGTTGCGGCAGTCCTCGGAATCGTCGGCGGCGAACGGGACGAGCAGGTGCATGGCGCGATTATCCGAGCCACTCGCGAGCGCGATGCGCCGCAGGCGTCGGGTAGCATCGCCCCCGCATGAACTGGCCCTACGAACTGCAGATCGGCTGGCGCTACACGCGAGCCGGCCGCGCCGGGCGCAGGAACCGGTTCATTTCGTTCATTTCCGGCGTCTCGATGCTCGGCATCGCGCTCGGCGTCGCCGCGCTGATCATCGTCCTGTCGGTGATGAACGGTTTCCAGAAGGAAGTGCGCGACCGGATGCTCTCGGTCATCTCGCACATCGAGGTGCTCAGTGCCGGCGGTGCTGCGCTTGCCGATTGGCGGAAGACCGCCGAGGCGGCGCGGGGCAATCCCGAGGTCGTCGGCGCGGCCCCCTTCGTCAGCTCGCAGGCGCTGATCGCGCGCGGCGACGACATGCGCGGCATCGTCGTGCGCGGCATCGACCCGCAGGCGGAGGCGACCGTGACCGACCTCGCGGCCAAGCTCAAGGACACGACGCTGGCGCGCCTCGTTCCCGGCTCGTGGAGCGTCGTCCTCGGCGGCGAGCTCGCGCGCGCGCTCGGCGTCCGCCCGGGCGACAAGGTGACGATCGTCCTGCCCGGCGGCCAGGTGACTCCCGCCGGAATCGTGCCGCGGCTGCGCACGCTGACCGTGGTCGGCACTTTCGACGCCGGCCACTACGAGTACGACAGCGGCCTCGCCCTCGTCGCCCTCGACGACGCGGCCAAGCTCTTTCGCGTCGAAGGGCCGACCGGCGTCCAGCTGCGACTGCGCGACCTCAACGAGGCGCCGCTGGTTGCCGCCGAGCTCGGTCAGCGGCTCGGCCCGGACGTGATCGTGCGCGACTGGACGAGTACCAACCGCAACTGGTTCTCCGCGGTACAGGTCGAAAAGCGCCTGATGTTCATCATCCTGACGCTGATCGTCGCGGTCGCTGCGTTCAACCTTGTCTCGACGCTCGTCATGACGGTCACCGACAAGCGCGCCGACATCGCCATCCTGCGCACGCTCGGCGCGACGCCGCGCTCGATCATGGGCATCTTCATCGTCCAGGGCGCCGCCGCCGGTATCATCGGCACGCTCGCCGGCGTCCTGTTCGGACTTCTCGTCGCCTTCAACATCGACGTCATCGTGCCGTTCATCGAGCGGCTGCTGCACGTCGCCTTCCTGCCGAGCAGCGTGTACCTGATCAGCAGGATGCCGAGCGATCCGCAGCAGGCCGACATCGTCCCGATCGCGGTCATCTCACTCGTCCTTGCCTTCCTCGCCACGCTCTATCCGAGCTGGCGCGCGAGCCGGCTCGAGCCTGCCGAAGCGCTTCGCTATGAGTGAGGGCGCGGACGCCGGCCCGATCGTGCGCGCCCGTGACCTCGTCAAGCGATTCGTCGAAGGCAGCGGCGAAGGCGCAATCGACGTCACGGTGCTGCGCGGCGTCGACCTCGTCGTCGAGCGCGGCGAGACGGTCGCCATCGTCGGCGCATCGGGCTCGGGCAAGAGCACGCTGCTCCATCTCCTCGGCGGCCTCGAGTCGCCGACCACCGGCACGGTCGAGCTCGCCGGGCGAGGCTTCGCCGGCATGAGCGCGGCCGAGCAGGGCGAGTGGCGCAACCGCCACCTCGGCTTCGTCTATCAGTTCCACCATCTGCTGCCCGAGTTCACCGCGCTCGACAACGTCGCGATGCCACTGCGCATCCGCCGCGTCACCAGCGCTGAAGCACGCGACCGCGCCGCCGAGGCGCTGCGCCAGGTCGGCCTCGGCGAGCGGCTGCTGCACCGGCCGTCGCAGCTCTCGGGCGGCGAGCGTCAGCGCGTCGCGATCGCGCGCGCTCTCTCGGGCGAGCCCGATTGCGTTCTCGCCGACGAGCCGACCGGCAACCTCGACCGCGTCACCGCCGGCGGCGTCTTCGATCTGATGCTCGAGCTGACGCGCCGGCGCGCGATGGCGTTCGTCCTCGTCAGCCACGACGAGTCGCTGGCCGAGCGCTGCGACCGGCGCCTCCATCTCGCGCAAGGCCGGCTCGTCCTCTGAGCAGTTTCGGCGCTCGAGCTCAGCGCCAGTCAACGCCGCCGAAGTGGTCCTGGCCGAGCAAGGTGTAGAAGATACCGACGGTGTTGCGCACCTGCGTTCCGGTCGGGCCGCCGGCGAAGCTCGCGTCGCGCCGGTTGCCGAGGTAGCGGATGCTGATCGCTTGCTGGCGGTGCAGCCGCCAGGTCAGCGCGGCGTCGAGGCGAAGAATGTTGTCGTGGCCGCCGCTCGTCCCCGACCCGACGCTGCTGACGAAGTATTCGCGGCCGGTGACGTCGAGCGCGAACTGGTCGCGATGCGTCAGCCGCAGCGCGAGCAGCGCTTGCGGCGTGACGCCGTAGTTGTAGTCGCGGTCGCTCGCGGGATCGATGCTCGAGCTGTTCGCGGTGCCGACCGCGGTGTAGCCGAAGCCGGCCATCGCCGTGCCCTCGAGCGAGTACTCGCGCGACAGCCACCAGTGGCCGGTCGAGCCGAGCGAGAGCGCGGTCGTCGAGACGCGGAAGGTCTGCGGCGAGATGTAGTCGTAGCTGCCGTAGATGCCCCAGACGCCGCGGTAGTCGGGCCCGGCCTGGTACGACTTGCCGATCAGGAGACCCCGCGTCAGCACGTTCTCGAGCCCGTTCGCGCTCGACGCCGTGATCTGGAAGTTGAAGTAGTCGAACGGCCGCCGATAGTCGTAGTCCTTGGCACCCGGCAGCCCGTAGTCGAGCGAGAAGTCGACCTGCGCTTCGTTCGGCTGGAACTTGTTCGACGTCACGCCGACCTCATCGCGCACACTGTGGACGTAGCCGACGCCGAGCCGGCTGTAGTAGGCGGCGTCGTTGCTCGAGAAGATCGCGCCGTAGCGGTCGCGAAAGACGAGACGGTTGAAGCCGGTCGAAGGCGAGATCAGCGCCGCCGCCGCCTCGCGCCAGGGCCGCGACAGGCCGCCGCCGTGCTCGAGAACGAGGTTCGACATCCGAAACAGCGCCTCGCCGAGGAAGGTGCCGCCGACGCCGCTCGCGATCTGGTCGTTGATCGACGGATGCGTGGTCTCGCCGAAGAGCTCCCAGAACGCGCTGCCGGCGAACGTGTAGGCGGCCGACTCCCAGTAGTTGAACCCGGCCGAGCGCGCGAAGCCGTGGTACATCGACCCCTGGTACGGGTGGCCGAACTGGTTGACGTCGAACGGATCGCGATCGGTGCTCCAGCCGCTGCGCAGGTTCCTGCGGATCGAGTCGAGGGTGACCGCGTAGTCCTCCTTGTCGCTGCCGAAGGCGTGGTTGAAGCGGTTGAGGAGGACGTCGAAGCCGATGATCTCGAGGGCCGGGATCGCGTAGTCGATCGGTTGCGTCGGCACCTTGCGCGGCTCGCCGAGTCCGGGGCTCGGCGCCGACGCGCCGCGCGCCGGCGCGCTCGCCGCGTCCGTGGCCACCGGCGGCGGGTTTGCATCGGCGGCACGCGCGCCGCCGGCGAATGCGACGGTGCCGCCCGCGATCGCGATGGCGAGCGCCGGCAGCAGGCGACCGCGGCCGGCGAATTCGGGCGAGACACGCGCAGGCGTCATGGCGGAACAAGGGCGGCGCCGCGCAGCGTAGCGACAACGGCGCGGTAGCAAGCCTCCGCTTGGCCGCGACGCGGCAAGCTCCTACGTCGGCGTTGCGTGTGTGCCGAGCCCGAATCGGCGCAGCGGCGCAGCGGCGCAGTGGCGCAGCGGCGTAGCGAGCGCCGTCTCTCCAGCCGTCGTCACGGCCCGGCGGCGCCGAG
>DASXIP010000098.1:0-8909 GCA_036497875.1 Caldimonas sp. | reverse complement strand
CTTCAAGAATGGTCGTCAGCTCGCGGCGTGGCTGGGCTTGGTGCCCGGGCAATACAGCTCTGGCGGCAAGACCCGCCTGGGTGGCATCACCAAGGCCGGCGACGGCTATTTGAGAACTCTCCTGGTGCTAGGCGCCAAGTCAGTGCTGGCCACAAGCATTCGGCGCTGCCATGGCGGGCGAGCAGGATCGGGTCGGCCATGGCGATCGCGTCGAGGGGAGGGAGGGGGAAGGCAGTTCAGGCGCGGCGTCGTCCCGCGTCCGCCGGGAGCGATGTCGACGCGGCACGAGCGCCGCCTAGAATCCCGAGCGCTTCCTAGGACACACGCGCAGAACGCATCGCCGACATGGCCGGTCATTCCAAGTGGGCAAACATCCAGCACCGCAAGGGCCGCCAGGATGAGAAGCGCGGCAAGATCTGGACGCGCCTGATCCGCGAGATCGTCGTCGCTGCGCGCCATGGCGGCGGCGACCTGGCGATGAACCCGCGCCTGCGCCTCGCGGTCGAGAAGGCGAAGGCGGCGAACATGCCGGCCGATACGATCAAGAAGAACATCGACAAGGCGACCGGCAACCTCGAAGGCACGCACTACGAAGAAGTCCGCTACGAAGGCTACGGCATCGGCGGCGCCGCTGTCATCGTCGACTGCATGACCGACAACCGCGTCCGCACCGTCGCCGAGGTGCGCCATGCGTTCAGCAAGTACGGCGGCAACCTCGGCAGCGAAAACTCGGTCTCGTTCCAGTTCCGCCATTGCGGCCAGTTCGTGTTCGCCCCCGGGACCGACGAAGACGCGGTGATGGCAGCAGCGCTCGACGCCGGCGCCGACGACGTCGTCAGCGGCGACGACGGCTCGATCGAAGTCCTCTCGGCGCCCGCCGACTTCGAGGCGGTGAAGGCTGCGCTCGAGCGCGCCGGGCTCGCTGCGGCAGTCGCCGAGGTGACGATGCGGCCCGAGAACACGGTCGACTTGCGCCGCGACGACGCCGAGCGAATGCAGAAGCTGCTCGATGTCCTCGAGGATCTCGACGACGTCCAGGCCGTGTACAACAACGCCGAGCTGCCCGATTGAAGGCGCTCGTCATCGGCGGCGGCGGGCGCGAGCATGCGCTGGCGTGGCGGCTCGCGCAGGGCGAGCGTGTGCAAAGCGTCTTCGTCGCCCCCGGCAACGCGGGCACTGCAGTCGAGCCGCACATCAAGAACGTCGCGATCACCGATCTCGACGCTCTCGCCGAGTTCGCGCTCGACGAGAAGATCGACCTCACGGTCGTCGGCCCGGAAGCGGCGCTCGCCGCCGGCGCAGTCGACATCTTTCGCGCCCGCGGTCTTCGCATCTTCGGCCCGACCCGGGCCGCTGCCGAGCTCGAGAGCTCGAAGTCGTTCGCCAAGGCGTTCATGCAGCGGCATGCGATCCCGACTGCGGCGTACAGCGTGTTCGACGATGCGGCGGCGGCGCACCGCCACGTCGACGCCGCGGCGGCGCCGGTCGTCGTCAAGGCCGACGGCCTCGCTGCCGGCAAGGGCGTCGTCGTTGCGGCGACGCGCGACGAGGCGCACGCTGCCGTCGAGGCGATGCTCGGCGCCACCGCGCCGGCGGGTAGCCGCGTCGTCATCGAGGAATTCCTCGATGGCGAGGAGGCGAGCTTCATCGTCCTCTGCGATGGTCAGCGCGTCGTGCCGCTGGCAAGCAGCCAGGACCACAAGCGGATCGGCGACGGCGACCAGGGCGCCAACACCGGCGGCATGGGCGCGTACTCGCCGGCGCCGGTCGTGACGCCAAACGTGCACGCGCGCGTGATGCAAGAGATCATCCTGCCGACGATTGACGGCATGGCCGCCGAGGGCCGGCCGTTCACCGGTTTTCTCTACGCCGGCCTGATGATCGACGCGAACGGCAATCCGCGCACGGTCGAATTCAACTGCCGGCTCGGCGACCCGGAAGCGCAGCCGATCCTGATGCGCCTGAAGAGCGACCTCTTCGAGCTGCTCCTCCGCGCGGTGGCGCCGAACGACGCTCATCCGCTCGACGAGGTCGAGCTGCACTGGGACCGGCGCGTCGCGCTCGGCGTCGTCATGGCGGCGCGCGGCTATCCGGCGGCACCGCGAAGCGGCGATCTGATCACCGGCCTCGCCGACGTCGCCGAGGACGAGGTCGACGGCGACGCGGTCAAGGTCTTCCACGCCGGCACGGCGCTGCGCGACGGCAGCGTCGTCACCAAGGGCGGCCGCGTTCTCTGCGTGACCGCGCTCGGCGACTCGACCCGCCAGGCGCAACAGCAGGCGTACGATGCGCTGCGCCGGATCTCGTTTGCCGGCGCGCAGTGGCGCAGCGACATCGGCCAGCGCGCGATCAGGCGCTGACAGCGGCGATGGACACGCGCGACGTTCGCGACTGGCTGCTCGGCCTGCAGGCGCGCATCGTCGCAGCGCTCGAGCAGGAAGGCGGCGACGCCTTCATGGCCGATGCCTGGCAGCGCGCGCCGGGCGGCAAGCTCGACGGCGACGGCATCTCGCGCCTCGTCGAGGGTGGCCAATTGCTCGAGCGCGGCGGCGTCGGCTTCTCGCATGTGCGCGGCGCTGCCTTGCCGGCCTCGGCGACGCAGCACCGCGCCGACCTCGCCGGCGCGCCGTTCGAAGCGCTCGGCGTCTCGCTCGTCTTCCATCCGCGCAACCCCTACGTGCCGACGGCGCACATGAACGTGCGCATGCTCGCCGCGCTGCCACCGGGTTGCGACCCGGTCGTCTGGTTCGGCGGCGGCTTCGACCTGACGCCGTACTACGGCTTCGAGGAAGACGCCACGCACTTCCACCGCACCGCGCGCGACGCCCTGGCGCCGTTCGGCGTCGACAAGTACCCGCGCTTCAAGGCCTGGTGCGACGAGTACTTCTACCTCCGGCACCGCAACGAGCCGCGCGGCATCGGCGGCATCTTCTTCGACGACTTCGCCGAGGGCGGCTTCGCGAACGGCTTTGCGCTCATGCGCGCGGTCGGCGACGCGTTTCCGCACGCCTACCTGCCGATCGTCCGCCGCCGCCGCGCGCTGCCCTACGGCGAGCGCGAGCGGGATTTCCAGTGCTATCGCCGCGGCCGCTATGTCGAGTTCAACCTGGTGTTCGATCGCGGCACGCTGTTCGGGCTGCAGTCGGGCGGCCGCGTCGAGAGCATCCTGATGTCGATGCCTCCGGTCGTCACCTGGCGCTACGACTGGCAGCCCGCGGCGGGAACGCCCGAGGCGCGCCTCTACAGCGACTTCCTCCGCCCGCGCGACTGGGCTGGCGACTCGCCGCCGGCGGGCGCCGATGCGGCGCCGCGATGAAGCGCGTCGGCCTCTTCGGCGGCAGCTTCGATCCGGTGCACAACGCGCACGTCGCGCTGGCGACACTCGCTCTCGCCGAGCTGCGGCTCGATGAGGTCCGCTGGATTCCGGTCGGCCAGCCGTCGCAGAAGACGAGAAAGCTCAGCGACGCCGCCGACCGCGAGGCGATGGTCCGCCTCGCGATCGCGGCCGAGCCGCGTTTCGTCCTCGACCGCATCGAGCTGCGTCGGCGCGGCCTCAGCTACACGCTGGATACGGTGCGCGAACTCGCCGCCGCGGAGCCCGGCAACGAATGGGTGCTCATCCTTGGCCAAGACCAGTACGCGGCGCTGCACACCTGGCGCGACTGGCGCGAGCTCGTCGCGCGGGTGACGCTGGCGATCGCCAATCGGCCCGACGCCGCGAAGCCGGCCAACCCGCAGATCGCCGGCGTGCCGCACCAGGTGGTGAGCCTGCCAATGATGGACATCTCGTCGACCGAAGTCCGCCGCCGGGTCGCGGCGGGCGAGTCGATTGCCAATCTCGTTCCGCCGGCGGTCGCGAGCTATATTGAGCGCCGCCAGCTCTACCGCTGATCGCCCTGTCCTGGGCACCTTCAAGGAGATAGATGGACATTCGCAAGCTGCAGCGCGTCATCGTCGATGGTCTGGAAGACGTCAAAGCCCAGAACATCGTGGTCTTCAACACCGAGCATCTGTCTCCGCTCTTCGAACGCGTGATCGTCGCGTCCGGAACGAGCAACCGGCAGACGAGGTCGCTGGCAGCGAGCGTTCGCGACGCGGTGAAATCGGCCGGCGCGCCGTCGCCGCGCACCGAAGGCGAAGACAACGGCGAATGGATCATCGTCGACTGCGGCGCTGCGGTCGTCCACGTTATGCAGCCGGCGATCCGCGAGTACTACCACCTCGAGGAGCTCTGGGGCGACAAGCCGGTGCGGGTCAAGCTCGGCGTCCCGGCGCCGCGGCTGGTGAAGGCCGCGCCGCCCGCCGAGGACCATCGCGCGCCGACGCGACGCACCAAGGCGGCATCGGTGCGCCACGTCGTTCGCACGACCGGCGTCAAGTCGGCGCCGAAGACGGCAGCAAAAGGCGTGGCAGCGAAGAGCGCGGTCGCGAAGAAGCCCGGAGCGAAGAAAGCCGGAACGAAGAAGGCGGCCACGCGTCCGGCGGCGCGGCGCCCGGGCGCCAAGGCAGCGGGCGCTCGACGCTGAGCGCGGCCCGGCAGTCGACATCGCCCGGCGCGGCGCCGCCGGCGCGGCGAGCCGCGTGAGGATCGTCCTCGTCGCCGTCGGCGTGCGTATGCCGGCGTGGGCCGACGCAGCGTTCGCCGACTATGCGAAGCGGATGCCGCCGGAGCTGCGCCTCGAGCTCAAGGCAGTCAAGGCCGAGCCGCGCGGCAGCAGGACCGCCGCGCAATTGATGGCAGCCGAAGCCGGGCGAATCGAGGCGGCGATCCCGCGCGGCGCGCGCCGCATCGGTCTCGACGAGCACGGCGGCCGCGTCACCTCGGCCGAGCTCGCCGCGCGCATCGCGACATGGCAGGGCGAAGGGCGCGACGCCGCGCTCCTCATCGGCGGCCCCGACGGGCTCGACGCGGCGCTGAAGTCGCGCTGCGACGAAATGCTTCGCCTCTCCGACCTGACGCTGCCGCATGCGCTCGTCCGCGTCGTCGTCGCCGAGGCGCTCTATCGCGCATGGTCGATCCACGCCGGCCATCCCTACCATCGCGAGTAGATGAGGCCCCCACGCTCCCTTCGGTCGCTGCCCCCCGAGGGGGCGGCGACGCCCTTGGAGCGGCCCGGCGGGCGTCGCGCTCGCTTCGAACCGAGCTTCGTCTATCTGGCGTCGCAGAGCCCGCGCCGGCGCCAGCTGCTGGCGCAGATCGGCGTCCGCCACGAGATGCTCGTCGCCGGCGCCGACGAGGACGTCGAGGCGCTCGAGGCGACACATCCGGGCGAGCTGCCGGTGCGCTACGTCGAGCGCGTCGCGCGCGCCAAGCTGCGCGCCGCCGTCGCGCGCCGCGCGGCGCGCGGTCTCGCGATTGCGCCGATCCTCTGCGCCGACACTGCGGTCGTGCTCGGCACGCGCATTCTCGGCAAGCCCGCCGATGCCGACGACGCCGCCCGTACGCTGACGCGGCTCGCCGGCCGCACGCACCGCGTCTTGACCGCGGTCGCGGTCGCCGCCGCCGGCCGCACGCGGCTGGCGGTCAGCGTCTCCCGGGTGCGCTTCGTCGATCTCGCGGCCGAGCGCATCGCGCGCTATGTCGCCAGTGGTGAGCCGTTCGGCAAGGCCGGCGCATACGCGATCCAGAGCGCGGCGGCGAGCTGGATCGCGCGGATCGACGGCAGCTACACCGGTATCATGGGATTGCCGCTACACGAGACGGCCGTGCTTCTCGACTGGGCGGGCGTCGCGGTCGCGCCCTGACCGATTTCCGGCGTTCCGGACGCGATGCAAGACATCCTCATCAACTGGTCGCCGCAGGAAACGCGCGTCGCCGTCGTCGAGAACGGCGCGGTGCAGGAGCTCCACCTCGAGCGCGAGCTCGAGCGCGGCCGGGTCGGCAACATCTACATCGGCAAGGTCGCGCGCGTCCTGCCGGGAATGCAGTCGGCGTTCGTCGAGATCGGCCTCGAGCGCGCTGCGTTTCTGCACATCGCCGATGTCTTCGTCAACGGCGGCACGCCGCGCGGCGACCATTCGCCTGGTGCCGTGCCGCCGCCGCCGATCGAGCGCATCGTCTTCGAAGGGCAGACGCTGACGGCGCAGGTGATCAAGGATCCAATCGGCACCAAGGGAGCGCGGCTGTCGACCCAGATCTCAATCGCCGGTCGGTTGCTCGTCTTCCTGCCGCAGGACGACCACATCGGCATCTCGCAGAAGATCGGTTCGCCCGAGCTGCGTGAGCAGCTACGCACTCGCGTCACCGCGCTCGCGCAGGACGACCTCGCGGCGCGCATCGCCGCCGGCGAGCCGCTCGGCGACAAGGGCGGCTTCATCCTTCGCACCAACGCCGCCGAGGCGAGCGACGCCGAGCTGGCCGACGACATCGCCTACTTGCGAACGACGTGGGCGCGCGTCAAGGAGCGCGCCTTCAAGTCGCCGCCGGGAACGCTCCTGCACCAGGACCTCGGCCTCGCCGAGCGGGTCCTGCGCGATCTCGCCGACGATCGCACGCAGACAATCCGGATCGACTCGCGGATGCAGTTCGAGCTCCTCACGGCATTTGGCCGCGAGTACACGCCGAGCGCGGTCGACAAGCTCCAGCACTACATCGGCGAGCGGCCGATCTTCGACCTCTACAACGTCGACGACGAGATCGAGAAGGCGCTCAGGAAGCGCGTCGAGCTGAAGTCGGGCGGCTATCTCATCATCGACCAGACCGAGGCGCTGACGACGGTCGACGTCAACACCGGCGGCTTCGTCGGCGCGCGCAACTTCGACGACACCGTGTTCAAGACCAACCTCGAGGCGGCGCAGGCCATCGCGCGCCAGCTGCGCCTGAGGAACCTCGGCGGCATCATCATCATCGACTTCATCGACATGGCGCGCGAGGAGCACCAGGCGGCGGTGCTCGCCGAGCTGAAGAAGCAGCTCGCGCGCGACCGCACGCGCATCACCGTCAGCGGCTTCACCCAGCTCGGCCTGGTCGAGATGACGAGGAAGCGCACCCGCGAGTCGCTCGCGCACCTGCTGTGCGAGCCGTGCCCGACGTGCCAGGGCCGCGGCGAAGTGAAGACCGCGCGCAGCGTCTGCCACGACATCCTGCGCGAGATCCTGCGCGAGGCGCGCCAGTTCAATCCGAAGGAGTTTCGCGTCATCGCCTCGGCCGCGGTCGTCGAGATGCTGCTCGACGAGGAGAGCCAGAACCTCGCCGGCCTCTCGGACTTCATCGGCAAGCCGATCTCGCTGCGCGTCGAGCCGCTCCCTTCGCCCGAGCAGTACGACATCGTCCTGCTGTGAACACCGAGGGCCAGAGGCTCCGCGCCGAAGACAGCTTCGCGCGCATCCTCGTCGTTTGCACGCGCCAGATCGGCGACGTGCTGCTGACGACGCCGCTGATCCGCGCTGCGAAGGAACGCTGGCCCGAGGCGACGATCGATGTCCTCGGTTTCGGCGGCACCCTCGGCATGCTGCGCGGCAACCCCGATGTCGGCTCGCTGATCGAGGTTCCCGCCGGCAGCGGCTGGCTGGCGTCGCTGCCGCTCCTTCGCCGGCTCTGGCGGCACTACGACCTGGCGCTCGTCGCCCAATACTCCGATCGTGCCCACCTCTACGGTTTCGCCGCCGCGAAGCGCCGCGCGGGGCAAGTCACGGACGACGCCAAGTCGTGGTGGAAGCGCGCGCTGCTCGAACACCGGGTGCGGATGAACGACAGCCAGTCGCACTCGGTGGTCGAAAAGCTCCGCCTGCTTGCGCCATGGCTCGTGCCGCGCGGCGCGGCGCTGGTCGCGCCGCCGCCGCGCGCGCTGCCGGCTGAGCTCACGGCGCGTCTTCAGCCGCCGTACGCCGTGCTGCAGGCGCCGGCCGCGGTCACCTACAAGCAGTGGCCGATCGGCCACTGGCGCGAGCTGGTCGAGGCCTTGCTCGCGAGCGGCGTCCAGGTCGTGCTCACCGGCGCGCCTTCGGCGCTCGACCGCTCGGTCGTCGACGCGGTGCGCAGCGGCTTCGACGCCGAGCGGGTCGTCGACGCCGCCGGCGCGATCGACCTGCCGCAAGTGGGCGCACTGCTGCGCGGCGCCGCCGTCTATATCGGCGGCGACACCTCGATCACGCACCTCGCGGCGGCGTGCGACGTCCCGGTCGTCGCGCTCTACGGGCCGATCGATCCGCGCTACTTCGGCCCCTGGCCGGCGAGCGAGACGGCCGCGGTGCCGTACGTGGCGCACGCCCTCGTGCAGCGTGTCGGCAAGGTCACCGTCCTGCAGGGGACGCCGCCGTGCGTGCCGTGCAACCGCGCCGGCTGCCACGACCGCAACGACAGCGTGAGCGTCTGCCTGGAGACGATGGGATCGGCGCGCGTCGTCGCCGAGGTCGACCGCAGCCTCGGCCGCGGTCCCGTCGCTGGATGACAATGAGGCGATGACCAAGGCAGATCGCAACGGCAAGGCAGCGGCGGGGCGCCGGCCGGTCAAGGCCGTCATCCTCGCCGGCGGCTATGGCAGCCGGCTCGCCGAGGAGACCAACCTCAAGCCCAAGCCGATGATCGAGATCGGCGGCCGGCCGATCCTCTGGCACATCCTCAAGATTTACTCGGCCGGCGGCGTCAACGACTTCGTGATCTGCTGCGGCTACAAGGGCTACGTCATCAAGGAGTACTTCGCCAACTATTTCCTGCACATGTCCGACGTCACCTTCGACGTGGCGAACAACCGGATGGAGGTGCACCAGAAGAACGCCGAGCCGTGGCGGGTCACGCTGGTCGACACCGGCGAGGACTCGATGACCGGTGGCCGTCTGCGCCGCGTCCGCGACTACGTGGCTGACTAGGAGTGCTTCTGCTTCACCTACGGCGACGGCGTCGCCGACATCGACGTCGCCGCCGCGCTAGCGTTCCATCGCGAGCACGGCAAGCAGGCGACCGTGACCGC
>DASXIP010000097.1:0-3895 GCA_036497875.1 Caldimonas sp. | reverse complement strand
CGAGGACGCCGTCTTCATCGAACAGGCGAACTACGAGGAGCACCTCGACCGGCTGCTCGAATGCGACCTCGTGATCGAGGCGATCGCCGAGCGCATGGACTGGAAGCTCGACCTCTACACCAAGGTCGCGCCGAAGATCGCGCCGCACGCGATCGTCGCGAGCAACACGTCGGGCCTCAGCATCACCAAGCTTTCCGAGGTGCTCCCCGAGCAGATCAAGCCGCGCTTCTGCGGCATCCACTTCTTCAACCCGCCGCGCTACATGGCGCTGGTCGAGCTGATCGCGACGCCGACGACCGAGCCGAAAATCCTCGACGATCTCGAGACGTTCGTGACGACGGCGCTCGGCAAGTCGGTCATTCGTGCCAAGGACACGCCGAACTTCATCGCCAACCGGATCGGCATCGCCGGCATGCTGGCGACGATGAAGGAGGCTGAAACGTACGGCCTGAGCTACGACGTTGTCGACGACCTCACCGGCAAGAAGCTCGGCCGGGCGAGCTCGGGGACGTTTCGCACCGCCGACGTCGTCGGCCTCGACACGATGGCGCACGTCGTCAAGACGCTGCAGGACAACCTCGGCCCGGAGCAGGGCAACGACCCGTTCTTCGCCAGCTTCGCGACACCGCCGGTGCTGCAGAAGCTGCTCGATGCCGGCGCGCTCGGCCAGAAGACCGGCGCCGGCTTCTACAAGAAAGTCGGCAAGGACATCCTGCGCTTCGACGCCGGCAAGGGCGATTACGTCGCCGGCGGCGGCAAGACCGACGAGATCGTCGCGCGGATGCTGAAGAAGCCGGCCGCGGAGCGGCTGAAGCTGCTGCACGAGTCGAAGAACCCGCAGGCGCAGTTCCTCTGGGCGATCCTGCGCGACAGCTTCCACTACGCCGCCGTCCACCTTGCCGACGTCGCCGAGACCGCGCGCGACATCGATTTCGCGATGCGCTGGGGATTCGGCGCGAGCCAAGGCCCGTTCGAGCTCTGGCAGCAGGCCGGTTGGGCGCAGGTCGCGCAATGGGTGAAGGACGACATCGACAACGGCCGTTCGCTCGCGAGCGCGCCGCTGCCGGCGTGGGTGTTCGAAGGCCCGGTGGCGAGGAACGGCGGCGTGCACGGCACCGAAGGCTCGTGGAGCGCCGCGCACGGCAAGTTCATCCCGCCGAGCACGTTGCCGGTGTACCAGCGCCAGCCGTTCCGCGAGAGCGTCTTCGGAGCCGGCACCGCCGCGCCGCTGAAGGCGGGAAGCGAGGTCTTCAAGAACGACGAGGTTCGCGTCTGGACGCTCGACGGCGAGGTGCTGATCGCGAGCATCACCGCCAAGCTGCATCTCATCAGCCCGGCAGTGGCCGAAGGGCTGCTGAAGGCGGTCGAGCTCGCCGAGGCCGACTACAAGGGGCTCGTGATCTGGTCGCCCGACGACGTCTTTTCTGCCGGTGCCAATCTCGAGGCGTTGCTGCCGATCTTCATGAAGAGCGGCGGCAAGGGCATCCTGCCCGAGGAGAAAAAGCTCCAGGACGCGATGCTGCGCGTCCGCTACGCGAGCGTTCCGATCGTCGCCGCCGTGCGCGGCATGGCGCTCGGCGGTGGCTGCGAGCTGGCAATCCATTGCGCGAGGCGAGTCGTCGCGATGGAGAGCTACATGGGCTTCGTCGAGGTCGGCGTCGGCCTGATTCCCGGCGGCGGCGGTCTCGCCTACGTCGCGCGGCGCGCCGCCGAGATGGCTTCGGCCGGCAATGCCAATGCCGACCTGACGAAGTTTCTCACCGACGGCTTCACGAGCGCGGCGCAGGCAAAGGTCGGCACGAGCGCGATCGAGAGCAGAAAGCTCGGCTACCTGCTCGACGGCGACATCGTCGTTCCGCACAAGGACGAGTTGCTGCACGTCGCGACGACGCAGGTCCAGGCGATGAGCGAAAGCGGCTGGCGGCCGCCGCTGAAGGCTGCGTTCCCGGTCGCGGGCCGCAATGCGGTCGCGACGATCAAGGTGCAACTCGTCAACCTGCGCGACGGCGGCTTCATCAGCGGCCACGATTTCCACATCGCGTCGCTGATCGCCGAAGTGGTCTGCGGCGGCGACGTCGACGCCGGCTCTCTCGTCAGCGAGGAGTACCTGATGGCAATGGAGCGCGAGCGCTTCTGCGCGCTGCTCGACCACCCGAAGACGCAGGAACGGATCACGGGCATGCTGCAGGCCGGCAAGCCCGTGCGCAACTGAGGACGCCGACATGACGAAGCAAGTGCAGGACGCGTACATCGTCGCCGCGACGCGGACGCCGATCGGCCGTTCGGGCCGCGGCTATTTCCGCAACACCCGGCCCGACGACCTCCTCGTCGCCGCGATCCGAAGCGCGATGAAGCAGGTGCCGACGCTCGACCCCGCGGCGATCGAGGACGCCATCGTCGGCTGCTCGTTCCCCGAAGGCGAGCAGGGCATGAACATGGCGCGCATCGCGGTCGCGCTGTGCGGTTTTCCGAAACCGGTCGGCGGCGTCACCGTCAACCGCTTCTGCGCCTCGGGCCTCACCGCGGTGCAGATGGCGGCCGACCGCATCCGCGTCGGCGAGGCCGATGTCCTGATCGCCGGCGGCGCCGAGTCGATGAGCCTGGTGCCGATGGGCGGCAACAAGCCGTCGTTCAACCCGGAGATCTTCGCCCGCGACGAGAACGTCGGCATCGCCTACGGCATGGGCCTGACGGCCGAGAAGGTCGCCCTGCAATGGAAGGTGAGCCGCGAGGCGCAGGACGCGTTCGCGCTCGAGTCGCACCAGCGCGCGCTGAAGGCGCAGCAGGCGGGCGAGTTCAGCGACGAGATGACGCCGATCGACGTCGTCGCCCGCCTCCCCGACCTGGCGACGGGCGGGCAGACGACGAAGACGCGCAGCGTCTCGCTCGACGAAGGCCCGCGCCCCGATACCTCGCTCGAAGGCCTGGCCAAGCTGCGTCCGGTGTTCGCCGCGGCGAAGGATCCGACCGGTAAGCCGACCGATATGGGCAGCGTCACCGCGGGCAACAGCTCGCAGACGAGCGACGGCGCCGGCGCGCTGATCCTCGCCAGCGAGAAGGCGGTGAAGCAGTTCGATCTGAAGCCGCTGGCGCGCTTCGTCAGCTTCGCGGCACGCGGTGTTCCGCCGGAGATCATGGGCATCGGCCCGATCGAAGCGATTCCCGCCGCGCTCGCCTACGCCGGGCTGAAGCTCGACGACATGGGCTGGATCGAGCTCAACGAGGCGTTCGCCGCGCAGTCGCTCGCGGTCATCCGCTCGATCGGCCTCGATCCGGCGAAGGTGAACCCGATGGGCGGCGCCATCGCGCTCGGCCATCCGCTCGGCGCGACCGGCGCGATCCGCTCGGCGACGGTGCTCCACGCCCTGCGCCGCCACAACCTCAAGTACGGCATGGTGACGATGTGCGTCGGCACCGGCCAGGGCGCGGCGGGGATCTTCGAGCGCGTCTGAGCGAGGACGCCACGTCATCGAACGGGGAGGGCGACAGCATGAGCATCAAGACGGCAGTCATCGACGGCGTCGCGACGATCGAGATCGCACGGCCAGAGAAGAAGAACGCAATCACCGGCGCGATGTACACGGCGCTCGCGAGCGCGTTCGACGCGGCGCGCGAGGACAACGCCGTCCGCGCCATCCTTCTCACCGGCCAGCCCGGGATCTTCACTTCCGGCAACGACATCGAGGACTTCGTGAAGCGGCCGGCGAATCTCGAGCAGGCGCCGTCGTTCGCGTTCATGAAGGCGCTGATGGCCTGCGACAAGCCGGTCGTCGCGGCGGTGACCGGCGCTGCGATCGGCATCGGCACGACGATGCTGCTGCACTGCGACTTCGTCTACGTCTCCGACGAAGCGCGCCTGGCGATGCCGTTCGTGAGCCTCGGCGTCGTTCCCGAG
>DASXIP010000096.1:0-2050 GCA_036497875.1 Caldimonas sp. | reverse complement strand
CTGCTGCCGCCGGCGGCGCACGACCGCCACGAGGTGCGCATGGACGCGGTCCCCGCCCTTGGCGCGAACACCGAGGCGCTGCTCGCCGAGATCGGCCTCGACGACGCGGCGATCGCGCGCCTGCGCAGCGACGGCGCGATCTGAGGCTGCGGCCGTGGCGCGATCAGCTCTCGTCTTCGCCTGCGCGCACCTGTGCGACGAGCGTCTGTTCGCGCCGCAGGTCGCCGCGCTCGGCGCGAGGCACGACTGCAGCGCCGTTGTCTTTCGCGACCAGGACTCGCTGACGGCGATGGCGGCGGCCCTGCTCGCCGCCGCGCCACCGCGCTTCACGCTGATCGGCCTGTCGCTCGGCGGCTACGTCGCGTTCGAGGTCCTGCGCCGGGCGCCCGAACGGATCGAGCGCGTGGCCCTGCTCGACACAACCGCGGCCGGCGACTCCGAGGTGCGCCGTGCCGGCCGCTTGGCCGACATCGCCAAGGTCGAGGCCGGCGGCATTGACGCGCTCATTCCCGAACTGCCGCGGCGCTGGCTGCTGCCAGCGCACGCGGGACGCGCCGATCTCGTCGACTTGATGGCGAGCATGGCGAAGAGCGTCGGCGCGCGCGGCCAGCGCAACCAGCAGCAGGCGATGCTCGGCCGCCCCGATTCGATCGCCGGCCTCGCTGCCGTGCGCGTACCGACGCTGGTGCTCTGCGGCGAGCAGGATCCGGTGACGCCCGTCGCCGACCACGCAGCGATCGCGGTGGGCATCGCCGGCGCCCGGTTCGAGCGCATCGCCGACTGCGGCCACCTGTCGACGATCGAGCAGCCCGACGAAGTGACCCGCGTGCTCGCGGATTGGCTGGCGTCGACCGCGCGCTGAGCAGCGCGGCCGCTGCCGCGCCCTATTCGATCGCCTTGACCATGTCCTCGACGACCTTCTTGGCGTCGCCGAAGACCATCATCGTCTTGTCCATGTAGAACAGCTCGTTGTCGAGGCCGGCGTAGCCGGCGGCCATCGAGCGCTTGTTGACGATCACGGTCTTCGCCTTGTAGGCCTCGATGATCGGCATGCCGTAGATCGGGCTGCCCTTGGTGTGCGCGGCAGGGTTGACGACGTCGTTGGCGCCGAGGATGACGGCGACGTCGACCTGGCCGAGCTCGCCGTTGATGTCCTCCATCTCGAAAACCTGGTCGTACGGCACTTCGGCCTCGGCCAGCAGCACGTTCATGTGGCCCGGCATGCGGCCGGCGACCGGGTGGATCGCGTACTTGACCGAGACGCCCTTCTCGATCAGCTTGGTCGCGAGCTCCTTGACGGCGTGCTGCGCGCGCGCGACGGCGAGGCCGTAGCCGGGGACGATGACGACCGTCTCGGCATTGCCGAGGATGAACGCGGCGTCGTCGGCGCTGCCGCTCTTGACCGGCCGCTGCTCGGCCTTGCCGGCGACCGCGCCGCCCTCGCCGCCGAAGCCGCCGAGGATGACGTTGAAGAACGAGCGGTTCATCGCCCGGCACATGATGTAGCTCAGGATCGCACCCGACGAGCCGACCAAGGAGCCCGCGATGATCAGCATCGAGTTGTTGAGCGAAAAGCCAATTCCCGCCGCCGCCCAGCCCGAGTAGCTGTTCAGCATCGAGACGACGACCGGCATGTCGGCGCCGCCGATCGGGATGATGATCAGCACGCCGAGCAGGAACGCGATCGCGAGCACCAGATAGAAATCGAACCGGCTCTCGGTCAGCGTGTAGCCGACGATGAAGACGACCATCGCGACCGCGAGCGCGAGGTTCAGCCAGTGCTGGCCGGAGAAGCTCACCGGCGCACCCTGGAAGACGCGGATCTTGTACTTCGCCGACAGCTTGCCCCAGGCGATCACCGAGCCGCTGAAGGTGATCGCGCCGATCGCCGCGCCGAGGATCAGCTCGAGCCGGTTGCCGGTCGGGATCGCGTCGACGGCGCCACCTATCGCCGGCCGCGCGACGATGCCGAACGCGTACGGCTCGACCGCAGCGGCGACGGCGATGAACACCGCCGCCATGCCGATCATGCTGTGGAAGAAGGCGACCA
>DASXIP010000095.1:0-4527 GCA_036497875.1 Caldimonas sp. | reverse complement strand
CCGGATCGAAGGCGAGGATCGCGAGGAGCTGAAGGAAAACCTCGACCAGCTCGAGTACCCCAAGGGCATGAGCCTGATCGCCCGCACCGCCGGCATCGGCCGCTCGGCGCCCGAGCTGCAGTGGGACCTCAACTACCTGCTCAAGCTCTGGACCGCGATCGACGGCGCCGCCAAGACCGGCAAGGGCGCGTTCCTGATCTATCAGGAGAGCTCGCTCGTCATCCGCGCGATCCGCGACTACTTCACCGCCGACGTCGGCGAGATCCTGATCGACACCGACGACATCTACGAGCAGGCGCAGCAGTTCATGAGCCACGTGATGCCGGAGACGGCACACAAGGTCAAGCGCTACCGCGACGACGCTGCGCTCTTCTCGCGTTTCCAGATCGAGCACCAGATCGAGACGGCGTTCGCCCGCACCGTGAATCTGCCGTCGGGCGGCGCGATCGTCATCGACCACACCGAGGCGCTGGTCTCGGTCGACGTCAACTCGGCGCGAGCGACGCGCGGCAGCGACATCGAGGAGACCGCGACCCGCACCAACCTCGAGGCGGCCGACGAGATCGCGCGCCAGATGCGCTTGCGCGACCTGGGCGGGCTGATCGTCGTCGACTTCATCGACATGGAGGAGTCGAAGAACCGGCGCGAGGTCGAGACCCGGCTGCGCGACGCGCTCCGCTCCGACCGCGCCCGCGTCCAGTTCAGCTCGATCAGCAAGTTCGGCTTGCTCGAGCTGAGCCGCCAGCGGCTGCGCCCGGCGCTTTCCGAAGGCAGCCACATCACCTGCCCGCGCTGCAACGGCACCGGCCACATCCGCGACACCGAGAGCTCGGCGCTGCAGATCCTGCGCATGGTCCAGGAAGAATCGATGAAGGACAACACCGCCGCCGTGCACGTTCAGGTGCCGGTCGAGGTGACTTCGTTCCTGCTCAACGAGAAGCGCACCGAGATCACCAAGATCGAGCTCAAGCAGCGCGTGACGGTGCTGTTGGTTCCGAACAAGAACCTCGAGACCCCGAACTACCGCCTCGAGCGGCTGCGCCACGACGACCCGCGCCTCGAGAACCTGCAGGCCAGCTACACGATGGTCGACGAGGCCGAGGAGGAAGTCGGGATCACCCGGCGCGAGAAGGCCAAGGCCAAGCAGGAGCCGGTCATCAAGGGCATCCTGCCGGAGACACCGGCGCCGCAGCGCGTCGAGCGACCGCAGCCCGCCCAGCCGGCGGCGGCGCAGACGCCGCGCGCACCGGTTGCGCAGCCTGCTGCATCGGCCGCCGCAGCGCAGAGCGCCGGCAAGGGCTTCTTCGCCTGGATCAAGGCGCTGTTCGGAGCGCCTGCAGAGGAAGCAAGGGCGCCGGCGCGCGCCGCCCTGCCCGCGCCCTCGGCAACGCCGGGCGAGCAACGCGGAGGTCGCGGCGATCGCGCGGACCGCGGCGATCGTGGCGATCGTGGCGATCGTGGCGATCGTGGCGATCGTGGCGGACGCGGTGCTCGCGGCGGTCGCGACGGCCGGCGTGGCGAGAGGGGTGGCGAGAGGGGCGGCGAACGCACGCAGGCGACGGCCGAGGGACAAGGCCGCGGGCGCCGCGAGCGAGCGGGCGCGGATGCGGGCCGCGACGGCGCGGACGCCCGCAACGTGGGTGAAGGACGCGAAGGACGCGAAGGGCGTGATGGCCGCGATGCCCGTGGTGGTCGCGACCGCGGCGATCGCAACCGCACCGAGGCGCGTGGCGAAGACGCGCGCGCCGAAGGACGGCGCGAGCAACGCCCTCCCCGTAGCGCCGACACGCCGCCTCCCGGCGGGGGAGCCACCGCCGCGGAGGCGATGCAGCCCGGATTCATCGACACGTTGCCCAACGCGCAGGCCGAAGAGTCTTCCGAGACGACCGCTGAGCGCCAGGGCGGGCGCCGCCGGCGCCGTGGCGGCCGTGGTCGTGACCGCGATCGCGACGACGCCGTCGGCGGCGAGCGCGGCGACGCTCCGGCCGCGGCGGAAGGCGACGGCGACACGCCGCCGATGCCGTCGGCCACGAACGAGTCGGGGCCGAGCGACGACCGACTGCGCGCAGCGAACGACGACGATCGGCCTGCAGCCACCGGCCTCGAAGGCGAACCTACCGCAGGCTACGGCGCCGAGTCGCGCGGCGAAGGTGGCCGGCGCCGCGGCCGTGGCCGTGGCGGCCGCGATCGCGGTCCGGGCGAAGCCGCGCCATTTGCCGACAGCGAACCGACAGCCGACCGCGATGCGAAAGTGGGCGAAGCTGCCGACGGCGCGCTGCGGGTCGACGGTGAAGGGCGCGTGCCGATCGTCACGGTTGCGGCACCCCAGCCGCTGCAGGACGCCGGCAGCGCTCCGAGCGCTGCCGACCGGGCGGACGCGTGGCGGCCCGCAGCGTCGAGCCATCCCGCGGCGAGCGAAGCGGCACTGCCGCGAGTGATGCCGGCGGCGCTTGCTGAACCGATGCCCGTGGCGCGTGCCGAGCCGTACGCGCTGCCGATCGATTCGCTCGCTGCCGTCGCCGAGTCTGCAGGCCTGCAGTGGGTGAACTCCGACGCGGCCAAGATCGAGGCGGCGCAAGCGGCGATGGCTGCGGCGCCAATGCCGCCACGGGTACCGCGCGAGATCGTCGCCGCCGCGGCGGTCGACGAGGGTCCGCTCGTCATGGTCGAGACGAAGAAGGACCTCGCACAGGTCAAGCTGCCGTTCGAGACGACCGCCGAGGAGACGCAGGGCCTGTAGACGCCGCGGTCTGCCCGGGAGCGCCGCGCTCGACCGCTCGGCGCTCTTCCTCTCTGGTCTACGGCAAGCGCTCGAGAGCGCGCTGGTATGCCGGATCGTGCATCAGTTCGTCCCACGCGAGTGGGGCGGTCTGCGGCAACAGCGCAAGACGACGCGACTCGCTGTCGGGATCGGCTCGCCAACGATCGGCGGCCTGCGCCGCGAGCAAGTCGTCGAGCAACGCGTCGACCGCGACCCCGCCGTCGACCGATTGATTGCACAGCAGCACGAGATCGCAGCCGGCCGAGAGCGCCAGCGCAGCCGCTTCGGCGTAGGTGACCTCGACGCCGCCGACGCGCCGCGCGCCGGCCATGCTCAGGTCGTCGCTGAAGACGGCGCCGTCGAAGCCGATCTGGACGCGCAGGATCTCGCGCAGCCAGCGCTCGGAGAACCCCGCCGGATGGTCGTCGACCTCGGCGTAGATCACGTGCGCGGGCATCACGCTCGCCAGCGAGCCGGCGAGCCATTCGTACGGCCGCGCGTCGTCGCCGAGGATGCGCTCGAGCGAGCGGTCGTCGACCGGAACGTCGACGTGGCTGTCGGCGCGAACGAAGCCGTGGCCGGGGAAGTGCTTGCCGCAGTTCCGCATGCCGGCCTGCAGCAGGCCATGCATCAGGCTCTGCGCGAGCACCGTGACGACGCGCGGGTCGCGGTGGAACGCCCGGTCGCCAATGACGCTGCTGGCGCCGTGGTCGAGATCGAGCACGGGCGTGAAGCTGAGGTCGACGCCGCACGCGCGCAGCTCGGAGCCGAGCACGTGGCCGAGCGCGCACGCCGCGTCGAGCGCACGCATTGCGCCGGCGCCGCGGCCGCCGCCGGCGTCGTCCATCCAGATCTCGCCGAGCGCACGCATCGGCGGCAGCGCCGTGAAGCCATCGCTGCGGAAGCGCTGGACGCGGCCGCCTTCGTGATCGACGCAGACCAACAGGTCGGGGCGGATCGTCTTCGCCTCGGCGACGAGATCGACGAGCTGGCGCCGGTCGTGCCAGTTGCGCGCGAACAGGACGAGGCCTCCGGTCAGCGTATGGGCGAGACGGCGGCGATCGTCGTCGTCGAGAGCGAGACCGGCAACGTCGAGGACGACGGGGGCGTGGCCGTCGGTCATCGCGCGATCTCCTGTTCGATGACCACGAAGCTCGCCGCGTAGTCGACTTCGTCGGTGACGCTGACATGGGCGCGCAACCCGCGCGCCGCGAACCAGTCAGCGAGCGCGCCGTGGAGACGGATTTCTGGCTTGCCGCTCGGTCGCTTGGCGATCTCGCAGCCGCGCCACGTCATCGGCGTTCGCATGCCGAGGCCGATCGCCTTCGAGAACGCCTCCTTGGCGGAGAACCGCGTCGCCAGGTAGCGCACGCCGCGATCCTCGAACTGCGCGCGCCGCGCGCGAAAGACCTCGATCTCGTGCGTGCCGAGGACACGTTCAGCGAAGGCGTCGCCGCGCCGCGCGAGCACGCCGCGGATGCGGCGGACGTCGCAGATGTCGGTGCCGATGCCGAAGATCACCGCCGCCTGCCCGGCTGGCCGAAGAACACCGGCCGCACCGCCGAAGGGCGGCGAACGAAGAGAGCGTGGCCACCCCTCATCGCGCCCCTTCGCGTTCGATGACGCTGCGATAGGCGCGGACCGTCTCTGCCAGGCCGAGCTCGAGAGCATCCGCGATCAGGGCGTGGCCGATCGAGACTTCGAGCACGCCCGGCACCGCCGCCAGGAATTCGCCAAGGTTGACGCGGTTCAGGTCATGGCCGGCG
>DASXIP010000094.1:0-2784 GCA_036497875.1 Caldimonas sp. | reverse complement strand
GTTTTCGACGATTGGCGGCCGGTCGACGCCAAGTCGAACCGAGCCTTCACCCGCGGCCGGCAGCGCCTCGGGCCCCGCAGCCTGAGCCCTCTTGGCGTGGGCGTTGAGCCGCACATCGGAGGGATTGGTGATGAAGCGTCGTGCCATCGTCCTGACCGCGGGAGTTGTCGCGGCGGCACCGAGCGTCGCTCTCGCAGCCAAGGACAAACGACAACAGCAAGGCGACGACCGTCATGAGGATGGCCGAGATCCAGGCGGGCCGCGGGTTCGGGGTCAAGAAGTTCCAGCTCGTCTGGGTGTTCGACAATCCGCAGGCGCTCGACAAGTTCGTCAACGCGGGCTGGGAGATCGGCGGGCAGGCGACCGCGTCGGCGCAGACCGGCGACAAGGGCGCTGCCTACCAGGGAGCGGTGAGCGTCTCTCCCGGCGTCTGGCTGTACCAGGTCAGCGGCGACAGCCTGGCGCTCGAGCTCACGGCGAAGGGCACGAAGTACTACAAGGACTCCGAGCCCGACTGAGCGAGTCCGCGACCTCTGCACGGGCATCGCCCGGGCGACGGCCGGGGCGCGCCCGCCCGGCCTTGTCTCGACGGAATCATGGCGATGCCGGCAGCCGCCCGGCCCCGTGGTGCATAGTGAACGGCTGACCACCGGAGCCGACATGCCGATCTCGAATTCCGACGCGCTGGCGCGCACGATCGATCACCGCGAGATCTTCCACGATGAAATGCTCTCGCTCGTGCGCCGCATCATGAGTGGCGAGATGTCGCCGGTGATGATGGCTGCGGTCCTCGTCGGCCTGCGCGTCAAGAAGGAGACGATCGGCGAGATCACCGCTGCCGCGCAGGTGATGCGCGAGTTCGCGACCAAGGTCGAGGTGAAGGACAAGACACACCTGGTCGACATCGTCGGCACCGGCGGCGACGGCTCGCACACCTTCAACATCTCGACCTGCTCGATGTTCGTCGCGGCTGCGTGCGGCGCGCGCGTCAGCAAGCACGGCAACCGCAGCGTTTCGAGCAAGTCCGGCAGCGCCGACGTGCTCGAGGCGCTCGGCCTGCCGCTGACGTTGACGCCGGAGCAGATCGCGGCGTCGATCGAGGCGACCGGGATTGGCTTCATGTTCGCGCCTGCGCACCATCCGGCGATGAAGAACGTCGCTTCGGTCAGGAAGGAACTCGGCGTGCGGACGATCTTCAACATCCTGGGCCCGCTCACGAACCCGGCGAGCGCGCCGAACATCCTGATGGGCGTGTTTCATCCCGACCTCGTCGGCATCCAGGTGCGCGCGCTGCAGCGCCTCGGCGCCGAGCACGCCGTCGTCGTCTACGGCAAGGACGGCATGGATGAGGTCTCGCTCGGCGCGGCGACGATGGTCGGCGAGCTGAAGGACGGCGAGGTGCGCGAGTACGAGATCCACCCGGAGGACTTCGGCCTGACGATGGCGAGCAATCGGGCGCTGCGGGTCGAGGCGCCGGCGCAGTCGAAGGCGATGCTCGAGGCGGTGCTCGCCGACGAGCCCGGGCCGGCACGCGACATCGTCGCGCTCAACGCTGGCGCCGCGCTGTACGCCGCCAACGTCGCGCCGTCGCTCGCCGATGGCATCCGTCGCGCTGGCGTGGCGATCGCCGACGGTTCGGCGCGGCGAAAGCTCGACGAGGTCATCGCCTTCGCGAGGCGGCAAGCGAACGGCGTTGCGGGGGCGCGATGAGCGACATCCTGAGCCGCATCGTCGCCGTCAAGCGCGAGGAGGTCGCCGCAGCTCGGCGGGCGCGCGACCTGGCGGCGCTCCGTCGCGCCGCGGATGAGGCCGGCGCGCCGCGCGACTTCGTCGGCGCGCTCCAGGCCCGTGTTGCCGCCGGCAGCGCCGCGGTCATCGCCGAGATCAAGAAGGCGAGCCCGAGCAAGGGGGTCCTGCGCCACGACTTCCGCCCGGCGGAGATCGCGGCGAGCTATCAGCGGCACGGCGCTGCGGCGCTGAGCGTCCTCACCGACACGCCGTTCTTCCAGGGCTCTGCCGATGCGCTCGTCGCGGCGCGCGCGGCGTCGGCCCTGCCGGCGCTGCGCAAGGACTTCCTCGTCGATCCCTGGCAGGTCGTCGAGTCGCGAGCGATCGGCGCCGACGCGATCCTGCTGATCGCCGCCGTTCTCGACGATGTCGAGCTCGCCGACTTCGAGGCGGCGGCGATCGCGCTCGGCATGGGCGTCCTGGTCGAGGTCCACGACGAGCGCGAGCTCGAACGCGCTCTGCGGCTGCGCACTCCGCTCGTCGGCATCAACAACCGCAACCTGCGCACGTTCGAGGTCTCGCTCGAGACGACGCTGGCGATGCTGCCGCTGGTCCCGCCGGGGCGGCTCGTGGTGACCGAGAGCGGCCTTCTCGCGCCGGACGACGTCCGCCGAATGCGGGCGGCGGGCGTCCATGCGTTCCTGGTCGGCGAGGCGTTCATGCGCGCCGCCGACCCGGGCGCGGCGCTGGCACAGCTCGTTGCGTGAAGGCGAGCGAGCTGGCGGCGCGGCTGGCGACGCTGCCGCAGGCATGGGCGGCGGTGCTGCCCGGCTGGACGCCGGCGCGGCTGCGAGCGCTACAGGACGCCGTCGCGCTCGCGTCGGGCGATGCACCGATCGCTCCCGAGGATCCCTTGCGGGCGCTTCGCCTCGTCGCGCCGGAAGCGGTCAAGGTGGTCGTCCTCGGCCAGGATCCCTATCCGACCGCCGGGCACGCCGACGGTCTGGCGTTCTCGGCCGGTCGCGGGCGCCCGCGCTCGCTAGCCCGGATCTTCGA
>DASXIP010000093.1:0-3955 GCA_036497875.1 Caldimonas sp. | reverse complement strand
GGTCGCACGCGAGCGCGAGCAGGGAACGTTCGATCAGCTTCTCGTCACACCGCTGTCGCCGACCGAGATCATGGTCGGCAAGGCGATCCCGCCGATCCTGATCGGCATGGTGCAGAGCACTCTCGTACTGCTGGTGACGCGCTTCTGGTTCGGCGTGCCGATGGCCGGCTCAGCGTGGACGCTCTACGCGGCGCTGCTGATGTTCATGACCGCCGGCGTCGGCATCGGCCTGTCGATCAGCGCCGTCGCCGCCAGCATGCAGCAGGCGATGCTGTACACGTTCGTGCTGCTGATGCCGATGATGCTGCTCTCTGGCCTGACGACGCCGGTCGCCAACATGCCCGAGGTGTTGCAGATCGCGACCTACGTCAATCCGCTCCGCTTCGGCATCGACATGGTACGCCGCATCTATCTCGAAGGCGTCGGCCTCGGCGTCTTGCTGCCGGACTTCGTTCCGCTCGTCATCACTACCGCGGTGACGATGCCCGCCGCCGGATGGCTGTTCCGCCATCGGCTCGTCTAGGGAGAAGGACATGTTGTCTGTTTCTCGCTCGCCAGGCCACGCGATCGTGCGTGGGCGCCACCTGCGCGCCGCTGCCGCCGTCTCGGCGACCGTCCTCCTCCAGCTCGGCTGCGCTGCGGTCGGGCCGACGTTCGAGCGGCCGGCGCCAACGAGTCCGCCGACGTTCGCCGCCTGGCACGGCGGCGATGCTGCGCTCGCCGCTGCCGCTGCCGCGTCGGCGCCATCGACGACGACCGCCGCGCGCTGGCGCTCGTTGAGCGATCCGGTCCTCGACCGCCTGCTCGCGCTCGCCGCCACGGGCAACCTCGACCTGTTCAGCGCGGCGACCCGCGTCCTCGAGGCGCGTGCGCTCGAGGCGAGCGCGTCGGCGCAGCACGGCCCGCAGGTCGGGGCGAGCGCCGGTGTCGGCCGCCAACGGCAGAGCGAGGACGGCGCGCCGACGCGGCTGATCCGGATCATCCCGGGCATCGACCAGGACAAGATCATCTCGTTGCTGAGCCAGCCGTTCACGCTCTACCAGGGCGGCTTCGACGCATCGTGGGAGCTCGACCTCTGGGGGCGCGTCCGGCGCAACGTCGAAGCCGCGCAAGCCCAGAGCGAGGAAGCCCGCGCCGACGCGGCGCTGATGCGGCTCACCGTCACCGCCGAGCTCGTCAAGACCTATCACCAGCTGCGCTCGTTGCAAAGCCAGCTCGCGCTGGCAAGGGAAGAAGTCCGTGTCGCCCGCGAAGCCGAAACGCTGCTCGAGGCCCAAGTCCGCGGTGGCCTGATCGACGACACGCCGCTCGTCCGCCAGCGGCTGCAGGACGCCGACGCGCTGGCACGGGTCGAAAGCCTGACGGCGCAGGAGGCCGCGGCGACGAATCGGTTGACGCTGCTGTGCGGGCAGCCGCCCGGCGCGCTGAACGCCGAGCTCGCTCCGGCGCCGGTCGCGCTGGCGAGAGCGGTCCCCGACCTCAGCCTCGGCCTGCCTTCCGAGATGCTGCGCGGCCGCCCCGACATCGCTGCCGCAGAAGCGCGGCTCGCTGCTGCGACCGCGAATGTCGGCGTCGCCGTCGCCGACCTCTATCCGCGCGTCACGATCGGCGCCACCTTCGGCTTCGAAGCGCTGCATCCGAACCAGATCACCGACTGGGGCAGTCGCCAGTGGTCGATCGGGCCATCGCTCAGCGTTCCGGTGTTCGACCACGGCCGCAGGCGCTCGGTGATCGAGCTGCGCGAGCGGCAGCAGCAGGAAGCGGCGATCGGCTACCAGCAGACTGTTCTCAAGGCGTGGCACGAGGTCGACGATGCGATCTCGGCCTACGTCGCGGAGACGCGCAACGGCGAGGTCGCGCGCCAGCGCGTGCGCGACGCCGAAGAGGCGCGCGCGATCTCGGCCGCGCGCTACACCAAGGGCATGACCGACTACCTGCCGTCGCTCGCTGCCGACCAGACGCTGCTGCAGGCGCGCCGCGCGCAAGCCGAGAGCGCCGGCCGCGTGCGCACCCAGCTCGTCGCCGTCTACAAGGCGCTCGGCAGCGACGGCAGTCTGGCGCTGGAGACCGCGGGCCGCTAGCGGGAGCGGCCGGGCTCCGGAGAGCGCGATCGGAGTGGGTGAGGTCGCGAACGGATGACGCTGCGTGAGGCAGCGGCGGTCGAACTGTTGAGCTCAATGCTCGACCGCGAACAGCCGCCATTCCCCGGGGATTCCCTTGAGGGCTTGCACGCCACGATCCTCGAACGCAAGTCCGGAACCCGCGACAAGGTCTTTGACGGTGCTCGACACCAGCACCTCGCTGCCGTTCGCGCGCGCCGCGACGCGTGCGCCGGTGTGTACGGCAATGCCGCCGAGCTTGTCTCCCATCAATTCGCACTCGCCGGTGTGGAGGCCGGCGCGGATTTCCAGCCCGAGGGTGCGCACGCCGCTGGAGATCGCGCAGGCGCAGCGCACGGCACGCGCCGGACCGTCGAAGGTGGCGAGGAAGCCGTCGCCAGAGGTGTCGATCTCGCGGCCACGGAAGCGCATCAGCTCGCTGCGAATCAACGCATGGTGGCTGTCGAGGAGGTCGTGCCAACCGCGATCGCCGAGGAACGCGGCCTTCTCGGTCGCACCCACGATGTCGGTAAACAGCACGGTGGCCAAGACGCGGTCGGGCTCGGCGCCGCGCCGTGCGCCGGTCAGGAAACCTTCGATCTCGTCGGCGATGCGATCCGCATCAGACCCCCAGGGAACGTGATCGACGCCATGCAGCTCGACCAACTTCGCGCCAGGAATGCGTTCGGCCATGTAGCGACTCGCGGCGACGTCGGTCACGCGGTCGTTCACGCTGTGCAGCAGGAGTGTCGGGACCCGGACGGCGGGCAGGACATGGCGGATGTCGATCTCACCGTTCATGCGGATCACCGCCGCAGCCGCCGTCGGGCTTGCGCTTGACCGCAGCCAGCGCGCCCACCATTGGCGATAGCGCGGGTCGCGCGCCATGCTCGGAGCGCGGTCGTCGATGCCAACCGGGCCGCCCCAGTTGCGTTCGATTTCCTCGGTGAAGGCCAGGAGGTGCTCGACCGTGACGCCCCAGGGATAGTCGGGCGCCACGGTGCGCCGTGCGAAGCCGCCGTTCATGATGAGCGCCGTGGCGCGGCCCGGATAGGTGGCCGCGAAGAGGGCGCACATCGGCGCGCCCTCGGAATAGCCGAACAACGCCGCCTGCGGCGAGCCGGCGGCATCCATCACCGCGCGCACGTCGTCCATGCGCACCTCGAGGCTGGGCATGTCGCTGACGCGATCGGAGAGGCCGGTCCCGCGCTTGTCGAAGATGATCAGGCGGGAGAATGAGGCGAGGCGCGTCAGCAGCCGGGCGAACGACGGCTCCTCCCAGAAGACATCGATGTTCGACACCCAGCCGGGCACGACCACCAGGTCGCGCGGACCGCTTCCGACAACCTGATAGGCGATGTTGACGTCGCCACTCTTCGCGTATCGGGTTTCGGGAAGCATTGCGGCGTTCGGCGCGTGGACCGACTGTCTTCGCGCCTGCGGCGGAGCCGGCGCGCCGAGCATGCCACAAACGTGCGCCCCTCTGAGCCGACGAAGTTGCGCACAGAACCGTCCGGGTTCGAAGCGCGCGATTGCCGTTGTCGCTGCCCGCGTCGCCTCGACCGTCCTTACGCACCGGAACTCGCTCAGCGGCGCGCCTGGATCAACTTCCAACCGTTCCCGGACGGATCGCGAAAGCCGGCGTCCACGGTGCCATAACGCTCCACCGGCTCCTGCGTGAACTCCACTCCCCGAGCGCGCATCTGCTCGACCGCGGCGCGACAGTCGTCGACGACGAGCACGAGCGGCGGCATCGCGCCCTTGGCGACGATTTCGCGCACCATCTGCGCCGTGGCCGCATCGAGCACCGGTGGCCCCGGCGTGAACAGGCCGAGCTGGAACGAAGGCTGCTCCGG
>DASXIP010000092.1:0-2102 GCA_036497875.1 Caldimonas sp. | reverse complement strand
TCCAGTCGCCGCGATGACGGCGATCGCGGCCGGCGTGCGCGCGCCGCAGCATGCCGCGGCCCTGCTCGCGGCGATGCGGCAGGCGCACGAGCGCGGCCTCGGCGAATGGCAGGCCGAACTCGCCGAGTGGCCGTCGCTTTTCCTCGCCGCCCACGGCGCGCTTGTCGCGCTCGCCGATGCGCTTGCCGGCCTCGAGGTCGACCCCGAACGCATGCGCGACAACATCGCGCGCCAGCGCGGCACGGTCTTCGCCGAAGCGGCGGCGGCGCTGCTCGCGCCGACCCTCGGCAAGGCGAAGGCGGCCGCCATCGTCGGCGCGCTTGCCGCGCGTGCCGCTGCCGGCGAAGGCGACCTCGACGCGCTGGTGCGCGCCGATCCCGCCTTCGCCGGCGTCGACCAGGCCGCGATCGACGCCGCCTTCGACGCCGACGCTGCGGCGTGCCGTGCCGGCAATATCGCTGCCGCGCAGCTCGACCGCCTCGCGCGGGCGTTCGCTTCCACCTCCTCCGGAGACTCCCGATGACCGCCCCCGACCGCAGCGACGACTTCGAGCGCGGCCTCGCCAACCGCCGCGCCGTGCTCGGCGACGAATGGGTCGACCGCTCGCTCTCGGGCGCGACCGACTTCAACGCCGACTTCCAGAGCCTGATCACGCGCTACGCATGGCACGAGATCTGGGGCCGGTCGGGGCTCGACCACGAGACGCGGCGGCTGCTCGTCCTCGGCATGACGATGGGACTGGCGCGCTGGGAGGAGTTCGAGTTGCACTGTCGCGCTGCGATCCGCGGCGGCGTTTCGCTCGAGAAGATCCAGGAGACGCTGCTGCAGGGCGCGATCTACTGCGGCGTTCCGGCCGCGAACACCGCGTTCAAGATCGCCGGCGAGATCCTGCGCGCCGAGGGCCGCGCGCCGGCGCTGGCGTCACTCGCCGCCGGCAGCCGGGTCGCGACGCACCACACCTTCAGCGCGCCGCAGCTGCACGTCGCCGTCCAGGGAGAAGGGCCGCCGGTCGTGCTCAGCCATGCGCTCGGCCTCGACCTCCGGATGTGGGACGCGCTCGCGCGTCGGCTCGCGACCCACTACACGGTGCTCCGCTTCGACCACCGCGGCCACGGCGAATCGGCCGAGCCGCCCGGCCCCTACACGATGGACGATCTCGTCGACGACGCCGCTCGCCTGATTCGCGAATGGGGTCGCGGCCCGGTCGCGTGGATCGGCCTCTCGATGGGCGGCATGGTCGGCCAGGGGCTCGCGGTGCGCCACCCCGAGTTGCTGCGCGGCGCCGTGCTCGCGAACACGGTGGCGCGCTACCCCGAGGCGGCGCGGCCGACGTGGGCGGCGCGCATCGCGGCAGTCGAGCAGGGCGGCATGGCGGCGGTCGCCGACGCTGTCGTCGAGCGCTATCTGCATGCCGACTACCGCGCCGCGCATCCGGACGTCGCGGCAGCGCTGCGCGCACGCCTGCTGCGCACCGATCCTGCGGCCTATGTCGCGTGCTGCCACGCGGTCGCGAGCGTCGACTGGCTCGATCGGCTGGCGAGCGTGCGGCTGCCGACGCTCGTCATCGCCGGCGCCCGCGATGTCGGCGCGACGCCGGAGATGGCGCGGGCGATCGCCGAGCGGATCGCGGGCGCCGAGCTGCGCGTCTTCGCCGAAGCATCGCACCTGAGCGTGGTCGAGGTTGGCGACGAATTCCACGGCGCGGTATCGTCGTTTCTCGCCGCGCTGCCGGCGCCGCCACGCTGACGCGGCGGCCGCAGGCGGCCGAACCCACGGACATGCCCATGAGCAAAGCATTCGCCTCGCAGGCCGACCTTGCCGACAAGAAGGTCACCTTCACCCGCCTCTCCGACAACGCCTACGCTTACACCGCCGAGGGCGATCCGAACACGGGCGTCGTCATCGGCGACGACGCGGTGATGGTGATCGACACGCAAGCGACGCCGGTGATGGCCGCGGACGTCATTCGCCACATCCGCAGCGTGACCGACAAGCCGATCAAGTACGTCGTGATGAGCCACTACCACGCGGTCCGCGTGCTCGGTGCGAGCGCGTACGGCGCGAGCGAGATCATTGCCAGCGAGGACACGCGCGACCTGATC
>DASXIP010000091.1:0-2081 GCA_036497875.1 Caldimonas sp. | reverse complement strand
GCGCAGGAGCGGAGCATGGCCCGCCAACTCCTTCTCGCCGATGCGCGCGATCGTCCCTTTCGTCATCTTGCTCGGGAACATGCCGGGCGCGAGCGCGTTGACGTTGATGTTGTACTTGCCCCATTCGCCGGCGAGCGTGCGGGTGAAGTTGACGACCGCGGCCTTGCTCGTGTTGTAGGCGACCATCGCCATGTCAGCGCTGTTGCCCGCCAGGCCGGCGATCGACGCGACGTTGATGATCTTGCCCTGGCGGCGCGGGATCATGCTGTGCTTGCCGATCGCCTGGCTCATCAGGAAGATCGATCGCACGTTCAGGTTCATCACCTTGTCCCACGCTTCGAGAGGATGGTCTTCGGCGGCGGCGCCCCAGGTCGCGCCGGCGTTGTTGACGAGGATGTCGACGCTGCCGAGACGCGCGATCGCATCCTGCGCGACGCGAACGATCTCGCTCGGCTGGCTGAGGTCGGCGGCGACCCAGAGCGCGTGGATGTTGTGTGACTTGAGGTGTGCCGCCGACTCCTCGAGGTCGGCCGCCTTCCTCGACGTCAGCAGAACCTTCGCGCCGGCCTCGCCGAGCGCCTCGGCAATCTGCAGGCCGAGGCCGCGCGACCCGCCGGTGACGAGCGCGGTCTTGCCTTCGAGGTCGAACAGCTGGCGGACATTGGTGCTCATGCGAGTCTTTCGAAGAAGCAGGATTGGACGAAGCGCGGCTACGGCGCCGGCAATCGGGAGCGCACCCAGACGAGGGCAATGCCGATCGCGACGACGACCGCGGCCGCGATGGCGACGCCGACCCCAAAAGTGACGCCGTCGCGAGCGAGCGCGATGCCGAGGCCGACGCCGAGCAGGCCGCCGTAGATGAGTATCCAGATCAGCGCCTCGATGCGCGCCACGGCCGGTTTCAAAACGATTCCTCGGGCATCGTCCGGCAGGTGTCGTCGCGCGACGCGACGACGGCGAGCCAGGCGCCGATCCGCGGCAGCTCGTAGCGGAAGAAGTACCTGCACGCGGCGAGCCTGCCGCGCTGGGCAGCATCGCTCGCGGCGCGTGCCGCGCAGGCGGCGACGTCGAGCCACATCCAGGCGATCACGAGGTGCCCGAACGCCTGCAGGTACGGCGTCGCGTTGGCGAGCGCCTCGGCGGGGACGCCGGTCGACCAGGCGGCGCGGGTCGCCGCGGCGACGTCGTCCGAGGCGCGCACCAGGGAGTCGGCGTGCTCGGCGAGCGGCAGCATCGCGCGCGCTCTCCCGGCGGTGGCCGCGATCGCCGAGCGGACGAGCTCGAGCCCCGCGCCGCCGTCAATCACGACCTTGCGGCCGAGCAGGTCGAGCGCCTGGATGCCGTGCGTGCCTTCGTGGATCATGTTGAGGCGGTTGTCACGCCAATACTGCTCGACCGGAAAGTCGCGCGTGTAGCCATAGCCTCCGAGCACCTGGATGGCGAGGCTGTTCGCTTCCAGGCACCACTCGCTCGGCCAGCTCTTCGCGATCGGCGTCAGGACTTCGAGCAGCACGCGTGCCCTTGCCCTCGCGTCGTCGTCGCCGGTATGCAGCTCGTCGACCTGACGCGCGCAATAGAGCTCGAGCGCGAGCGCGCCTTCGCAATAGCTCTTCTGCGCGAGCAACATCCGCTTGACGTCGGCATGCTCGACGATCCGCACCTGCGGCTGCGCGGGGTCCTTGCCTGCCGGACCGATCGGCCGCCCCTGCGGCCGCTCCTTCGCGTATGCGAGCGACGCCTCGTAGCCGGCGAAGCCGAGCATCGTCGCGCCGAGGCCGACGGCGATGCGCGCCTCGTTCATCATGTGGAACATGCAGCGCAGGCCCTCACCCGGCCTGCCGACCCGGTAGCCGATCGCTCCGCCAGCACCGCGCACCGGGAACTTGCCTTCGCCGAAGTTGAGCAGCGTATTCGGGATGCCGCGGTAGCCGAGCTTGTGATTGAGGCCGGCAAGAGAGACGTCGTTGCGCTCGCCGGTGAACGCGCCGTCGGCGCCGACCAGCTTCTTCGGCACGATGAAGAGCGAGATGCCGCGCGTGCCGGGAACGAGCTTGCCATCGTCGTCCGGAATCTTGGCGAGG
>DASXIP010000090.1:0-4754 GCA_036497875.1 Caldimonas sp. | reverse complement strand
CGGGCGCCGAGCGCGGCGCCGCGATCGCCTCGGAGACCGAGGTTCAGCGCAGCGAGCTGCCGTTCGAGTTCATGCTCAACGCGCTCAGACTGAAGGACGGCTTCGAGCTCGCCCGGTTCGGCGAGCGCACCGGGCTGCCCTTGTCGGCAATCGAGCGTCCGCTCGCCGAGGCCGAGCGACGCGGCCTCGTCGAGCGCGACCTGCAATGGCTGCGGCCGACATCGCTCGGCTTCGACTTCCTCAACGACCTCCAGCAGCTGTTCCTGCCCGTTCGACCCTGAAGCGTCGGCGCGCGCGTTGCGGGCGGGCGCCAGCGCAGCGTGCATTCGCCGCACTTGAGAGGGTTCGATGCGTCTCGTGCGGCTTCGCTGTGGGTGCCCACTGCTAGACTGCCCCGAACCACGCCTTTCACGTGCGCCCCAAGATCGACCCGACATTCAGCGACCACGCCGCGCTCAGTCTCGACGGTGCGCTGCAATTGCTGCAACAGTCGGGGCTGGTGCTGCCGGAGCGCAGGATCTCGGAGGACGCCTGGCTGCAAGCGGTCATCGATGGCCTGTGCGAGCTGTCGAGTCGCGACCCGCTCACCGGGCTTGCAAACCGCCGCCATTTCGAGCTGACGCTTGCGAGCGAGGTCGATCGCGTCGCCCGCGCCGGCGAGCCTGCGCTCGTCCTGATGATCGACATCGACCACTTCAAGCGCGTCAACGACGCCTACGGGCACCAGGCCGGCGACGTCGTCCTGAAGGCGATCGCCGTCGCGCTCAGCGAATGCATCCGTCCGATGGACACGGTCGCGCGCTTCGGCGGCGAGGAATTCGCGATGATCCTTCCCAACTGCGCGCCGTCGTACGGGCAGGCGGTCGCCGAGCGCATCCGCGCCTATGTCAGCTCGCACAGCATCCCGATCGGCGCCGGCGACGAGGTCTCGGTGACGGTCTCGATCGGCGGCGCGTTCGCGCCGCAGTGGGTGCGCTCCTCGGCCCTGCTCTGGGTCGAGCGCGCCGACCAGCATCTCTACCGCGCCAAGTCCGAGGGCCGCAACCGCGCCTGCCTCGAGCAGCCGATGGTCTCGCACGTCAGCGCCGAGGAGAAGGGCCTGCTGTTTGGCACCTCGACCTTCGCGGAGCTCGAATGACGCAGGCGAACGGCAGCGCTGCCCGGGCCAGTGTCCTTGCCGTGACGAGCGGCAAGGGCGGCGTCGGCAAGACCTTCTTCTCCGCCAACCTTGCAGCGGCGCTGGCGCGGCACGGCGAGCGCGTCCTCGTCCTCGACGCCGATCTCGGCCTCGCCAACCTCGACGTCGTCCTCAACCTGCACCCGAAGATCACGCTGCATGACGTCTTCACCGGCAAGGCCACGCTCGAGGAAGCGATCCTGCCGGCGCCGGGCGGCTTCTCGGTGCTGCTCGCCGGCTCGGGCCTGGTCGAGTATTCGCGCCTGACGCCGCAGGTGAGGGAGCAGCTGGTCGAGATCATCGACCGCCTCGCGCCGCGCTTCGACCGTATCCTGCTCGACACCGGCGCCGGCATCTCCGACGTCGTTCTGCACGCGATCTCGCTCGCCGACGACGTTCTCGTCATCGCGACGCCAGAGCCGACGTCGATGACCGACGCCTACGCGACGATCAAGCTGCTCGCGACGCAACAAGGCCGGCGCGCGATCCGCATCGTCGTCAACCAGGTCAGCGTCACCGGCGAAGGGCGGACGATCCGCAACCAGCTGCAGCTCGTCGTCGACCGCTTCATCTGCCCGCATCTGGAGGGCGGACCCGGCGCGGCGGTGACGCTCGAGCTGCAGGGCGAGATCCCGACCGATCAGGCGGTGCGCGACGCCGTGCAGCGGCGCGCGCTGCTGCTGGAGAGGCTCCCGGGCTCGCCGGCGGCGCTCGCCCTGATCGGGATTGCCGGGCGGATGGCGGCCTGACGGATCGCTGTTCCGGTCCGTCGTCAGCGCGAAGCGCCGCGCTTCGTCGCCGCCCTCAGCAGCACGATCAACGCGCCGTGGCCGCCGTCGGCAGGCCGGGCGTGCGTGAACGCGAGCACGTCGCCGTGCTTCACGAGCCAGGACTTGACCTTTGCCTTCAGCACCGGCTCGCGTCCGGGTGAGCCGTGGCCCTTGCCGTGGACGACGCGCACACAGCGGAAACCAGCGCGCGTCGCCTCGCGCAGGAAGCCGCCGACGCGCTCGCGCGCTTCGTCACTTCGCAGGCCGTGCAGGTCGATCTCGTCCTGCAGCACCCAGACGCCGCGCCTGAGCTTGCGAACGACGTCGAGGCCGATGCCATCGCGGCGAAACGACAGCGCGTCGTCAGTCTCGAGCAGCGACTCGGCGTCGAACGCGTCGGCGATCGATTCGGCGAGCGCCGCTGCCTCGTCGCGCTGGCGCTGGCGCGCGACGGCGGCCGGCCGCACCCGGGCGGGCCCCGGCGGCGCCGACTTGCGCAAGGGAATGACGTGGCCGACCGCGTCGGCAAAGAGGCTTTGCTCGCGGCGCTCGGCGGCGGCGCGCTCGCGCTCGGCGCCTTGCCGAAGCTCGGCGCGGCGATCGTGCTCGACGAGCGCCGCCTTGAGCGCGGCGAGGTCGCCGAGATGCTGGCCCTTGATCGGCGGAGCCGTCACAGCAGGCCTCGCTCGGCGAAGGAGGCGACGTTGGCCTGGCCGACGACCAAGTGATCGAGGACGCGGACATCGACCAGCGCGAGCGCGCTCTTCAGCGTCGCGGTCAGGAACTCGTCGGCGCGCGACGGCTCGGCCGCACCCGACGGATGGTTGTGGGCGAGGATGACCGCGGCGGCGCCGAGCTCGAGCGCGCGCTTGACGACTTCGCGCGGATAGACGCTGGTCTGCGTCAGCGTGCCGCGAAACATCTCCTCGAGGCGGATCAGCCGGCTCTGGGCGTCGAGGAAGAGCACCGCGAACACCTCGTGGCCGCGGCCGGAGAGCTGCAGCTGCAGATAGTCCTTGACCTTGCCCGGCGAATCGAAGACGGGACGCGTGCCGAGCTCGCTCGCGATCGAGCGGCGCGCCAGCTCGAGCACGGCAGCGACCTCGGCGCGCTTCGCGGGGCCGAGGCCCTTGACGCGCTTGAGCTCGTCGGGCCCGGCGCGCAGCAGCCCCGCCAGGCCGCCGAACGCGGCGAGAAGCTGTTCGGCGAGCTGCAGGACGCCGGTGCCGGCGAGGCCGGTGCGCAGAAGGAGGGCGATTAGCTCGGCATCGGCGAGCGCCGCGGGGCCGAGGGCGAGCAGCTTTTCGCGCGGCCTTGCCGAGGCGGGAATGTCCTTGAACATGGCGGCTCGGACGGAGGGTCGCACCCCCGGCTCGTAAAATGCGTCTTTCGCATTCTCGCAAAGGCGCACGCTTGAACCTTGTCGAGCCCGGCTCCTTCCTCACCTTGCACTACCGTCTTCGCGACGCCGACGGCGTCGCCTTCGTCGACACCTTCGCGACGCGGCCGGCGACGCTCTCGCTCGGCAGCGGCGAGCTCGCGCCGGCAATGGAAGCGCGCCTGCTAGGGCTCGAAGAGGGCAGCGAGCGATCGTTCGCGCTCGCTGCCGGCGAGGCGTTCGGCGAGCGCGACCCGGCGCTCGTGCAGCGCGTACGGCGTGCCGCGCTCGACGCCGAGGGCGACGCCGACGGCGACTATCGCGTCGGCGACGTCGTCCGCTTCCCGGCGCCCGGCGGGCAGTCGATCGCCGGCGTCGTCCGCGACATCGACGCCGACGCGGTCGTCTTCGATTTCAACCATCCGCTCGCCGGCCGGCCCGTGACGTTCGACGTCAGGCTGATCGGCGTGCTCTGACGGCGTTCTCTGATGCTCGAAGAAGTCGTCCTCGCCGAGCCGCGCGGCTTTTGCGCCGGCGTCGATCGCGCGATCGAGATCGTCGAGCGTGCGTTGCACAAGTTCGGCGCGCCGATCTACGTGCGCCACGAGATCGTCCACAACACCACGGTTGTCGAGGACCTGAAGAGAAAGGGCGCGATCTTCATCGAGGACCTCGACGACGTGCCGGCCGGCGCGACGCTCGTCTTCAGCGCCCATGGCGTCTCGCTGGCCGTTCGCAAGGAAGCGGCGGCGCGGGGCTTTTCGGTCTTCGACGCCACGTGCCCGCTCGTCAACAAGGTCCATATCGAAGTCGCAAAGCTCGCGCGCGAGGGCTACGAGTTCATCATGATCGGCCACAAGGGGCATCCGGAGGTCGAGGGCACGATGGGCCAGATCGATCACGGCATCCACCTCGTCGAGGACGTCGCCGACGTCGAGCGGCTCGAGCTCGGTTCCGATCGCCCGCTCGCCGTCGTCACCCAGACGACGCTGTCGGTCGACGACGCGGCCGAGATCCTCGCCGCGATCAAGCGGCGCTTTCCCGACATCCGGCAGCCGAAGCAGCAGGACATCTGCTATGCGACGCAGAACCGCCAGGACGCGGTCAAGCTCGTCGCTCCGGGCGTCGACGTCCTGATCGTCGTCGGCAGTCCGAGCTCGTCGAACAGCAACCGCTTGCGCGAGCTCGCCGAGCGGCTCGGTGCCGAGGCCTACATGGTCGACACCGCCGCCGACCTGCGTCCCGAGTGGCTCGCCGGCAAGCGCAGGGTGGGCCTCACGGCCGGCGCGTCGGCGCCCGAGGTGCTCGTCGAGGCCGTCGTCGCGCGGCTGCGCGCGCTCGGCGCTGTGTCGGTGCGCAGCGTCGCCGGGACGCCGGAAAAGGTCCACTTCCCCTTGCCGCTCGGCCTCGGCGACAAGGCGATGCGCGA
>DASXIP010000089.1:0-1501 GCA_036497875.1 Caldimonas sp. | reverse complement strand
GGCGCGGCCGAAAGCGGGTAGCCCTTGGTCGTCGCGTCGAGGACTTCACCGAGGATGGGGCCCAGGTCGATTCGGTTCATGGAGCCTCTCGAAGGATGTCGTCGCGAATGCAGGCCTTGAAGCGCCCCGGGGCGACTTCGCGCAACGCAGGCACGCTCGCCGCGCACGCGTCGAGCGCGTACGGGCAGCGAGTGCGGAACACGCAGCCCGAAGGCGGATCGACCGGGCTCGGGATGTCGCCCTTGAGCAGGCGGCGCGTGCGGCGGGCTTCGGGATCGGGCCGCGGCGAAGCCTCGAGCAGGGCCTCGGTGTAGGGATGCCGTGGCGCGCGGTACAACGCGTCGGCCGGCGCCACTTCCATGACCTTGCCGAGGTAGAGGACAACGATTCGGTCGCACAGGTACTCGACGACATCGAGGTCGTGCGAGATGAAGAGCATCGTGAGGCCGAGGCGCTCGCGCAGGTCCGAGAGCAGGTTGATCACCTGCGCCTGGATCGAGACGTCGAGGGCCGAGACCGGTTCGTCGGCGACGATGAAGCGCGGCTCGACCGCGAGCGCGCGGGCGATGCCGATGCGCTGGCGCTGGCCGCCCGAGAACTCGTGCGGATAGCGGCGCGCGTGCTCGGGCGCCAGCCCCACCAGCGCGAGCAGCTCGTCGATTCGCGCAGCACGCGCCGGGCCGGGATGCAGGCCGTGCGCGGCGAGCGCTTCGGCGAGCGTGTCTCCCACCCGCCGGCGCGGATTCAGGCTCGCGTACGGATCCTGGAAGATGATCTGCAGGCGCCGCCGCCAAGGACGCATCTCGCGCGCCGACAAGGGCGCGAGGTCGACGCCTTCGAAACGGATCTCGCCCGAAGTCGGCTCGACGAGCTTCAACAGCGAGCGGCCGATCGTGCTCTTGCCCGACCCCGATTCGCCGACCAGGCCGAGCACCTCGCCCGGAGCGATCTCGAAGCTCACGTCGTCGACCGCGCGCACCGGTCGATCGCCTGCGCCGAAATACTTCTTCAGGCCCTGGACGCGCAGCATCGGCTCGCTCACAGCGTGCTCCAGCGCAGGCAGCGCGACCGGCGCGTCGCGGCGATCTCGGCAAGCGGCGGCATCGTCACCGAACACTCCGGCAACGCCAGGGCGCAACGCGGCGCGAATGCGCAACCGGGTTGCGGCTCGTGCGGGCTCGCGACCTGGCCGGGGATCGCGTTCAGCCGTCGCCTCGCTCCTGCTGCGCGGGAATCGAGGGCGCGGCGTGGCAGGCAAGCGAGCAGGCCTTGCGTGTACGGATGGCGCGGCGCCTTGAACACGCTGCGAACATCGCCCTCTTCGACGACGCGCCCGGCATACATCACGACGACACGGTCGGCGATCTCGGCGACCACCGACAGGTTGTGGGTGACGAACAGCACGGCCATGCCGATGTCGCGGCGCAGCTTGTCGAGCAGAGCGAGGATCTGCGCCTGGATCGTCACGTCGAGCGCGGTCGTCGGCTCGTCGGCGATCAGT
>DASXIP010000088.1:0-4711 GCA_036497875.1 Caldimonas sp. | reverse complement strand
CGTCGTGACGCTGCTGCGCGTGCCCGGCATCTACGCGCTCGACCGCGCCGGCGGCGACCCGCGCGAGCGTGTCGCGCGCGGCACGCCGGTGCTCGCCGCTGCCGACGACGTCTACTCCGGCCACATCCACGCCGACGACCTGGCCCGCGCCTGCGTCGCCGCCTTGCACCGCGGCCGGCCGCAGCGCGTCGTCAACGTCGTCGACGACAGCGACCTGCGCATGGGCGACTACTTCGACTTCGTCGCCGACCGCTTCGGCCTGGCGCGGCCGCCGCGCCTCGCACGCAGCGTCGCGTCGGCGCAGCTGTCGCCGCTGCAGATGAGCTTTCTCGGTGAATCGCGCCGCCTCGTCAACACCCGCATGAAGCGCGAGCTGCGTCTCGAACTGCGCCATCCGACCGTCGCCGATGGCCTCGCGGCCGTCGCGACGCCGCGCTCGCGCGAGTGACAATCGAGTCACGATGAAAGTCTTACTCGTCACCCAGCCGATGCCCGCGGCACCGTTCATCGATGCGATCCGCAGTCGTGCGCCGCAGGTCGCGCTGCTCGAGTACCGCTCGGCACTGACCGATCGCGACCTTGCCGACGTCGACGTCGTGCTCGGCTGGCAGATGCCGAATGGCTTGCCGTCGCGATTGCCGCGCTTGCGCTGGGTCTGCTCGGTCGCCGCCGGTGTCGACAAGCTTCTCGCACCCGACCTCGCGGCCGACGTGCGCATCTCGCGCATCGTCGATCGCGAGCAGGCGGCCGGGATGGCGCAGTTCGTCGTTGCGATGGCGCTGCGCTACGCCCGCGATCTCGAACGCTACGACCGGCAGCAGCGCGAGCGCGCGTGGCTGCGCCAGCCGACGCCGATGGCGCGCCATCGCGTCGGCGTCCTCGGCACCGGCGCGACCGGCAGCGAGATCGCCGCCTGGCTCGAGCGCTGCGGCCTCGTCGTTCGCGGCTGGAACCGGCGCTCCGGCGAAGGCCTGCACGCGCTGCTCGGGCAAAGCGAGATCGCCGTCTGCGCGCTGCCGTTGACGGCGGCGACGGCGGGCATCCTCGACGCCGCCGCGTTCGCGGCGATGCCGCGCGGCGGCTATTTCATCAACGTCGCCCGCGGCGCGCACGTCGTCGAGGCCGATCTGATCGAAGCCGTTCGCTCCGGCCACCTGAGCGGCGCGGCGCTCGACGTCCAGCGTCGCGAGCCGCTGCCTGCCGACGACCCGCTGTGGACAGTGCCTGGCATCACGATCACGCCGCACATCGCCGCGCAGCCATCGACCGCGACGATCGCCGACCAGTTCGTCGCCAGCGCCGAAGCGCTCGCGCGCGGCGAGCCGCTTGCCAACGAAGTCGACCGCTCGCGCGGCTACTGACATCGGCCCCGGCGGGCCGGCGGTCACACCCCCCTTGGCTGGCTCAAGGTCGACATCCTGTCGACCGCATGCACCGTCGTCTCGAGGGTCTGGGTGTCGCGGCGGATCTTGAGGACGACGTCGCGCTCGGGAGGTGCGTCGCGCCAGAGCGTCCGGTAGAAGCTCGCGAGGTCGACGACGCGCGTGCCGTCGACGGCGAGGATCGTGTCGCCGCGCTGCAGGCCGGCCGCTTCCGAGGGGCCGTCGGGCGTCACGCGGACGACGTGCACCGCGCCGCCGATCTCGACGCAGTTGACGCCGAGCCATGCCCGTGCGCTGCCGTGCGCGCTGCCGTGCGACCTGAGCTCGTCGAGGACCGGCTTCAACAGGTCGACCGGAACGAACATGTTGCCGCGCAGCGGCGCGCCGGAGCCGGCGGCGTTGCCGACCAGCAGCGAGCCGACGCCGACCAGCTCGCCCTCGGCATTGAAGAGGCCGGCACCGCTGTGATCGGTGCGCGCCGGCGCGGTGAAGATGGCACCGTCGATGTGATATTCCCAGTAGGCGGAGAAGGGCCGCCGCGAGACCATGCGGGCGATGCTGAGATCGCGCTCGTCGCCGCCGCTGGCGATGACGAGCGGCTCGTCGGCAACGACCTTGGCCGAGATGCCGAGCGGCGCCGGCTCGGCACCGAGCGGAGCGAGCGCCTGCACGAGGCCGAACCCGGACGCGACGTCGTAGGCGACGACGCGCGCCGGAACCCGGCGGCCACTGGCGGCGACGAGATCGACGTGGTCGGCCTCGAGGATCAGATAGCCGATCGTGAGCACCAGGCCGTCGTTGCCGATCAGGATGCCGGAACCCTGGCGCTCGCGGCCGAGCGTCGCGATCGAGCGCGCGTCCTCGAGTGCGATCACGTCGATGCCGACGACCGCGCCGTTCGCGCGCGCCAGCGCCTCTTTGTGCGTCTCGAGCCTGGCGATCAGCGCATGGGTTTCAGCGGCGGTCGGCCTGGTCGCGTCTTCGGCGCGCGCGCCCATGCCGGCCGTCAGCACCGTCGCCGCCAGTGTCCAAGCGATTCCTCGTCGAACGCTGCCGGTGAAATGTCCGAGTGCGGAGCGCGAACCCAGTGGCGCGACACGGTTCATGGCGGCCTCCTGATGCCGGTGCAACAGCATGAGCGCTTGCAGATAGCATGCCCGCGTGAGGGGCAAGTTTCCGACGACCGGCCGTCAGCGGCGGCCGAACGGCGCCTGGCCGCGCCAGTAGCGCAGCATCAGCAGCCCGCCGAGCATGCCGCCGAGGTGCGCGAAGTGGGCGACGCCCGAGTTCATGACGTAGACGCCCTGGTAGAGCTCGAGAACGCCGTATAGCGCGACCAGCCATTTCGCCTTCATCGGGATGACGAAGAAGAGCAGGATCGTGCGGTTCGGGAACAGCATCGCGAACGCGAGCAGCAGGCCGAACAGGCCGCCCGAGGCGCCGATCGTCGGCGCCGTTGCGCCGAGCACGGCATTGACGACGAGTTGCGTCAGCGCCGCAGCGATCACGCTCGCGGTGTAGAACTGAAGGAAGCGCTTCTGGCCCCACACGTGCTCGAGCTCGCTGCCGAACATCCAAAGGCCGAGCATGTTGAAGAACAGGTGGTTGAAGCTGCCGTGCAGGAAGGCATAGCTCACGACCTGCCACGGCCAGAAGCCCTGGCCGATGGGAAAGAGCGCGAACGCCCAGAGCATTCCCGGCACCAGCTCGCCGAGGAAGAAGATCGCCACGTTGGCGAGCAGGAGCGCTTGCGTGACGGGTGGAAGCGGGGGCATGCGGAGGTGCTCTCGAGTGGCGCGTGACGGCGAGTCTAGGGCCTGTATGGCAAACTGCCTCCCTTCCGCACGCACCGGCCTCGGTGGCGAAATTGGTAGACGCGCGGGACTCAAAATCCCGTTCCGCGAGGAGTGTCGGTTCGATTCCGACCCGAGGCACCATCTCCCGCGCTCGGTCAGCACGCGGCGCGCGAACTGGCGAGAATCGGCATCGATGAGCGACCCTGCCATGAGCGCCGACGCGCCGCGCTACCCGACCATCGAGGACGTGATCGGCGCGACGCCGATGGTGCGGCTCGTGCGTGTACCCGGCGAGGTGAATACGGCGCGCGGCAACGTCATCCTCGGCAAGCTCGAAGGCAACAACCCGGCCGGCTCGGTCAAGGACCGGCCGGCGATCAGCATGATCCGCCGCGCCGAGGAGCGCGGCACGATCAAGCCCGGCGACACGCTGATCGAGGCGACGTCGGGCAACACCGGCATTGCCCTGGCGATGGCGGCCGCGATCCGCGGCTATCGCATGCTGCTCGTCATGCCCGAGGACCTCAGCGTCGAGCGGGCGCAGACGATGAAGGCGTTCGGCGCCGAGCTCATCCTGACGCCGCGCTCCGGAGGCATGGAGTACGCGCGCGACCTCGCCTCGCAGATGGAACGCGACGGCAAGGGCCGCGTCCTCGACCAGTTCGCCAACCCCGACAACCCGCGCATCCACTACGAGGCGACCGGGCCCGAGATCTGGCGCGACACCGGCGGCCGGATCACGCACTTCGTCAGCGCGATGGGAACGACCGGAACGATCACCGGCGTCTCGCGCTACCTGAGGGAGATGAAGCCCGAGGTGCGCATCATCGGGGCGCAGCCGAACGAGGGCTCGCGCATTCCCGGCATCCGCAAGTGGCCCGAGGAGTACATGCCGAAGATCTTCGATCCGAAGGCCGTCGACGAGCTCGTCCTCGTCAGCCAGGCCGACGCCGAGGAGATGACTCGCCGCCTGGCGCGCGAGGAGGGCATCTTCGCCGGCATCTCGGCGGCGGGCGCATGCTGGGTCGCGTTGCAGATCGCGGCCAAGCTCGAGGGCGCGACGATCGTCTTCGTCGTCTGCGATCGCGGCGACCGCTATCTCTCGACCGGCGTCTTTCCCGCGTGAACGTCGACGCCAGGTTCTGCCTCGTCTGCGGCACGGCGCTGCAGCCGGTCACGCAGGTCGAAGACGGCGGCACGGTGACGCGGCTGCGCTGCCCGGCGTGCGGCTGGACGCACTGGAACAATCCGACGCCGGTGCTTGCGGCGGTGATCGAGCTCGTCGATCGGGACGGCCAGGTCCTGCTCGCGCGCAACGCCGCCTGGCCGGGCAAGTTCTTCGGCCTCATCACCGGCTTCATGGAAGCAGGCGAGACGCCGGAGGACGGCATCCGCCGCGAGGTCGCCGAGGAGACCTCGCTCGCCGTCGACTCGCTCGCGCTGATCGGCGTCTACGAGTTCCTGCGCATGAACCAGGTGATCATCGCCTACCATGCGGCGGCGCGCGGCGAGATCGTTCTCTCGCCCGAACTC
>DASXIP010000087.1:0-5173 GCA_036497875.1 Caldimonas sp. | reverse complement strand
CAGCTGCTCGTCGAGGCCGGCGATTGCCTCGGCCGAGAGCCGACCTTCGTCCTTCAGCCAGGACAGGAGCGCTGCCTGGAACGAGTCGCCCGCCCCGACGGTGTCGACGACGGGCACGGCGAGCGCTTCGACGCTCGCCTTGTGCCGATCGGTCCACGCGGTGACGCCGGCGGCACCGCGCGTGACGGCGACCAGACGCACGCCTTGGCGCAGGGCGTGCGCAGCGAACGCGTCGGCGTCGCGGCGCGGCTGCAGCGCCGCGAGATCTTCTTCGCTCAGCTTGAGCAGATCGGTGCGGGGCAAGTGCCAGGCAAGCGCACCCTTCCAGCGCGCGCGATCGGCTTCGACCGCGAAGCGGACGTTGACGTCGTAGCTGATCAACGCGCGCTCGCGCTCGCGCTCGACGAGCGCGCGCAATGTCGACGAGACCGGCTCGACCACGGTCGCGAACGAGCCGACGTGGATCGCCTCGACCGCGATCCGAGGCCAATGCAGCGCGTCGGCGCCGAGTTGCCGGTCGGCGCCGCGCTCGCCGAGAAAGGCATACGACGGAACGCCGTTGGCGTCGCTGCCTACCAGCCCGAGCGTGGTCGGCGCATCGACGCGTGCGACGAGGCGGGTGTCGACGCCTTCCGACGCCAGCGCGCGCCGCAAGCGTTCGCCGAGGACATCGGTCGAGAGCGCGCCGAAGAATGCGACCTCCTGCTGCAGCCGGGCCAGGCCGACGGCGACGTTGAACGGCGACCCGCCGACGCGGGCGTCGAGCGCGATCCCGCTCGGCGTGTCGCCGGCCGCGAACACATCCATCAGCGCCTCGCCGCAGACGACGATCATCGCTCCGGCCCGGCCTTGAACGATCGCGCCAACGTTGGATACAGGGCGCGGAAGCGCGCGTGCCGTGCCTGCAGCAGCGCCGCCTCGCCCTCGTCGGGCCGGAACTCGCGCGCGACGTCCGGCCGGCGACAGAACTCGGCGGGATCGCCGCCGGCCGCGAGCGCCGCGAGTCGTGCCGCGCCGAGCGCGCCCGCCGCGGCGCTCTCCGCGGCGACCTCGATGGGCACGCCGAAGGCAGACGCGAGCATCCGCGCCCAGCCCGCGTTGTTCGCGCCGCCGCCGACGAGCATCAGCGAGTCGACCGCGCCCGGCAGCGCAGCGAGTGCCTGCCAGCCGTCGAGCAAGCCGAAGGTCACGCCTTCGACGACGGCATGGGCGATGGCAGCGGCGTCGTGCTCGTGCGCGAGGCCGAACAGGACGCCCTTGGCGTCGGCATCGTGGTGCGGCGTTCGCTCGCCGCCGAGATACGGCAGGAACAAGGGGGCGCGCTCGCGCCGCGAAGCGTCGAGCGACTCGGCGCAGTCGAGCAGCGCCGCTTCGCTCGCCAGGCCGAGCAACACGCGCGCCCAGTGCAGCGCGCTCATCGCCGACAGCATGACCGACATCTGGTGCCAGCGGCCGGGCAAGGCGTGGCAGAACGCGTGCACGGCAGCGTCGGGTCGCGGCCGGTGGCGGTCGCTGGCGAGAAAGACGACGCCCGACGTGCCGAGCGAGACGAACCCTTCGTTCGCGTTGGCGATGCCGAGGCCGACGGCGCTCGCCGCGTTGTCACCCCCGCCGCCCGCGATCGGCACGCCCGCCGGCAGTCCCCAGCGGTCCGCGAGCACCGGGCGCAGCCGGCCTGCGACGTCGCTTCCCTCGACGAGCCGCGGCATGTGCTCGAGACCGAGGCCGCACACGGCGAGCAATTCCTCCGACCAGCAGCGCCGGCCGACGTCGAGCCAGAGCGTTCCCGACGCGTCCGAGCAGTCGGTCGCATGCTCGCCGCTCAAGCGCAGGCGCAGCCAGTCCTTGGGCAGAAGCACCTTCGCCGTTGCCGCGAAGACCTCGCGCTCGTGCGCGCGGACCCACAGCAGCTTGGGCGCGGTGAAACCCGGCATTGCGAGATTGCCGGCGATCGCCGCGAGCGCGGGCAGCGCAGCGGAGAACTCGTCGCATTGCGCGGCGCTGCGCCCGTCGTTCCAGAGGATGGCCGGGCGCAGGACCCGATCGTCGGCGCCGAGCAGGACCGCGCCGTGCATCTGCCCGGCGAGGCCGAGCGCGCACACGGCGGCCATTGGCGCCGGATGCAGCTCACGCAGGCGCAGCAGCGCGTGGTCGAGCGCGGTCCACCACTGGTCGGGGTCCTGCTCGCTCCAGAGCGGCTGCGGCCGGCGGATCGCGAGCGGCTCCGATACGACCGCGACGACGCGCTGGTCGGCGTCGAGGAGGAGCGCCTTCAGCGCCGAAGTGCCGAGGTCGAGGCCGAGGTACACGCGCTATGGGTGCTGCCGAACCGATGCTCGGATTGCTGCCGGAACTCGGTCGGCGTCATGCCCTTGATGTCGCGGAAGCGCCGGTTGAAGTTGGCGACGTTGTGAAAACCGACTTCATAGCAGATGTCGGTGATGCGCCGCTCGGTCTCCATCAGCAGATGGCACGCGCGGTTGACGCGCACGAGGTTGACGAAGTCGGTGAAGCTGTTGCCGGTCGCGCGCCGGAAGAAGCGCGAGAAGCGGCTCTCGCTCATGCCGAGCTCGGCGGCCGCGGCGCCGGCCGAGAACGGATGCGCGACGTCGTGCGTGATCCGCTCGACGATCGAGTTGATGTGTTCGGAGGCGGCGTCGCCCTCCTCGCCCTGCATCTGCACGTTGGAAAGGAGCCGGTAGTCGGTGCAGCGGACGAGGTCGCCGAGGAAGTCGCAGAACGCGGCGAAGCGCTGCATCCCCTGCGCCTGCTTGACCGCGTGCCAGTGGCCACGCGCGCGCTCGGAGATGCCGAAGAATTCGATGCCGTGGCGCGAGCGCTCGAGGACCGGCAGCGCCTCGGCGAGCTCGGGGATCCTCTCGGCGGCGTGCGCGATCGGCTCGTGAAGGAACTGGATCACGAGGTCGCGCTCGGCGACGCCGCCTTCGGGCAGGCCGAGCGAGATCCAGTTGTGCGGCAGGCGCGGCCCGCAGAGGACGAGATGGCCCGGCTGGAACGAGCCCACCCAGTCGCCGACGAACGCCTTGCCTGAAGTCGCGGTGATCAGGTGCAGCTCGTATTCGTCGTGGAAGTGCCAGCGCGCGAGCGGCGTCGGAAAGCCGTGCGCCAGGCAGCGGATCACGCCGGCGTGATCGGGTGCCTCGTAGCCGAGCGAGGTCGGCCGCGAATAGTCGTGCTCCAGCTCGGGCTGGCGCTGGCGCGGCAGATGGCGGGTAGCTGTCATGGCGTCATGGAGTCGGCGCGTTCGGTCCTCGAAGCGAGACACTAGCTCATCACGCTGCCGCCGTCGACATTCAGCGTCTGCGCCGTGATATAGGCCGACTCGTCGCCGGCCAGGAACACGGCCGCGCCGACGACGTCGGCCGGTGCGCCCATCCGGCCGAGCGGGACGGCCTTGCCCACCGCCGCCTTCTTCGCGCCCGGCGCAAGCCCCTCGTAGCGGGCGAAGAGCGCATCGACGTGCTGCCACATCGGCGTGTCGATGACGCCGGGCGCGATCGCGTTGACGCGGATGCCGTGCGGCGCCATCGCCAGCGCGGCGCTTTGCGTGTAGCTGATCACCGCCGCCTTGCTGGCGCAGTAGTGGGCGACGAGCGCCTCGCCGCGACGCCCGGCCTGCGACGCGAGGTTGACGACGCTGCCGCTGCGGCGCGCTGCGATCAGGCGTGCGAGCACCGTCTGCATGACGAAGAACATGCCCTTCACGTTGACGGCGAACAGCCGCTCGTACATCGCCGCGTCCGACTCGAGCAGTGGCGCCATGTCGAACACGGCGGCGTTGTTGAACAGCACGTCGACGGTGCCGAAGCGGCGCGCGGCAGCGTCGACGAGAGCGCCGAGCGAATCGACCTGCGCGACGTCGGCCTTTGCGTAGGCGGCGCGCCCGTCGTGGCGCGCCAGCAGTTGCGCAAGCGCGGCGCCCGGCTGCGCCGGCAGATCGACCACGGTGCAGCGCGCGCCTTCGTCGAGGAACGCAGCCGCGACCGCCAGGCCAATGCCGCCGTTCGCCCCCGTGACCAGCGCGTGGCGGTTGTCCAGGCGATGCGCCGCTGCCATCGCTTCAACCGGCAACGAAGCGCCGCACGCGCTGCTCGGCCCGGCGCATCGCGTCGAGCAGGCGCGAATCGCCGGCGAGCGGGCCGAACAGCGTGCGGTCGGCGCAGAAGGCGGCGAGCGGGTCGCTCGCCGCGAAGAGGGCACGCGCGGCGTCGGCAGCCATGACGCCGTCCTGGTACTCGTACGCCAGCGCGCCGTGGCGCCAGCGGTCGAGGAAGGCGAAGAAGAGCGCCGGCAGCATCGCCGTGCTCGCGATCGCGGCGCCGCGTGCCAGGCACTCGACCAGGGTCGGCACGACGAAGCCCGGAATCTTCGCGTAGCCGTCCATCGCGACGCGCTGGTTGGTGTCGCGCACCCAGGGATTGCCGAAGCGCTCGAGGACGATGTCGCGGTAGCGGGAGAGGTCGATCGGGCTCGGCCGCGCCGGCGTGTCGAGGCTCGGGATCACGTCGTCGGTCACGTAGTCGTGCGCCATCGCGCGGACCGCCGGCACCGCCATGCCCTCGTGGATGAACGAGAGCCCGCGCAGGGTCCCCGCCCACGCGACGCAGCTGTGGGTGGCGTTCAGGATCCGGATCTTCGCCTCCTCGTGGGCGTGCACCGAGTCGACCATCTCGACCCCAACCCGCTCCCACGCGGGCCGGCCTGCGACGAAGCGGTCCTCGATCACCCATTGGATGAAGCTCTCGGCCATCACCGGCACGCGATCGGCGTCTCCCGTCGCCGCCAGGACGCGCGCCGCGACGTCCGCCGAAGGCCGCGGCGTGATGCGGTCGACCATCGCCGAAGGGCAGCTCGTGTGGGCGATCACCCAGTCGTGCAGCGACGTCTCGCCGCGCCGATCAAGAAACTCGAGCAGTCCGACGCGAAAGCGTGCGCCGTTGCTGCGCAGGTTGTCGCAGTTGAGGAGCGTCACCGGCGCCGTGCCTTGCGTCATTCGCGCGCGCAGGATGGCGGCAATCGCGCCGTAGATCGTGACGCGGCCGGCCCCTTCGAGGTCGCCGCGCAGCTCGGGGTGTGCGAGGGCTAGCCGGTTCTTCGCGTCGAGGTAGTAGCCGGCTTCGGTGACGGTGAACGAGATGATGCGCGTCGCGGC
>DASXIP010000086.1:0-3031 GCA_036497875.1 Caldimonas sp. | reverse complement strand
GGCCGAACGAACCTTCCGTGAGCGACCTCGACATCCGACTCGAATCGATCCACGTCTATCCGGTGAAGTCGTGCGCCGGCACCTCGCCGCAGAGCGCCATCCTCGCCGAGACCGGCTTCGATCTCGACCGTGAATGGATGGTCGTCGACGCCGCGGGATCGTTCGTGACGCAGCGCCAGCTGCCACGAATGGCGCTCGTGCAGACGGCGCTCAAGGGCGAAGAGCTGATCCTGCGGGCGCCGGGAATGCTTGGCCTGCACGTCGCCGCCGATCGCGTCGAAGGCCGCACCGAAGTCGAGGTCTGGGGCGATCGCGTCGCCGCCTACGACATGGGCGCGCTCTGCGCACAGTGGTTCACCGACTTCCTCGGCCGGCCGCTTCGCCTCGCGCGCTTCGACCCCGACGCGGCCCGCCGCGTCGATCGGCGCTGGACCGGGGCGATCGACGCGACCGCGGCGTTCCAGGATGCCTTCCCGCTGCTCGTCGCCTCGACCGCGTCGCTCGCCGAAGTGAACCGGCGACTCGCGCTCGGCGGCGAGACGGCCGTGACGCTGGCGCGCTTTCGCCCCAACCTCGTCCTCGCCGGCCTCGACGCGCACGGCGAGGACCACCTCGACGAGATCGTCTTCGCCGCCGCCGACGGGCCAGTGCGGCTGAAGGTCGTCAAGCCGTGCGCCCGCTGCCCGATCCCCGACGTCGACCCCGAGCGCGGCATCGCCGGCCATGTCGTCAGCGACGTCCTCGCGCAGTACCGCGCCGACCCGCGCCTCGGCGGCGCGCTGACGTTCTGCATGAACGCGATCGTCGTCGAAGGCGTCGGCCGCGCGCTCGCGAGCGGGCTGGCAGGCGCCGCGACGGTCGCGTTCGCCTGAGCGCGAGCCATGCAGCGACTGCGCACCTGGCAGCTGTTCGCGATCTGCGTCCTCGTCTGGGGGACGACATGGCACGCGATCACCTATCAGCTCTCGGACTTCCCCGCCGAGCTCGGCGTTGCGGTGCGCTTTGCCCTCGGCGGTGCCGCGGCGCTCGCCGTCTCGCGCTGGCGCGGCGATCGACTCGCATTCACGCTCGCCGACCATGGCGCTCTGGCGCTGCAGGGTGCGTTTCTCTACGGCTTCGCCTACGTCTGCGTCTACCACGCCGAGCGCTTCGTGCCGTCTGGGCTGGTCGCGGTCGGCTACTCGGCGGCACCGTTGCTCGCCGGGATCGGCGCGGCATGGCTGTTCGGCACGCCGATCGGCCGGCGCTTCGTCTTCGGCGGCGTGCTCGGCCTCGCGGGGGTGGCGCTGATGTTCTGGCCGGAAATCGTGCGGCCCGGCGGCGCCGGCCAGGCGCGGGTCGGCGCGACGCTCACCGTCGCTGCGGTGCTGCTCTCCGCAGTCGGCAGCCTGGCGGCGAGCCGCAACCGCACGCGCGGCGTTCCGCTCCTGCCGGCGATCGCCTTCGGCATGCTCTACGGCGCAGCGGCGGCGGCGATCGCCGGCGTCGCGCTCGACGATGGCCGCGCGCTCGCGCTGCCGACCGCAGCGAGCTGGTGGCTTTCGCTCGTCTACCTCGCGCTCGCCGGCTCGGTGCTCGCGTTCGCGTGCTTCCTGACGCTGCAGGACCGGGTCGGTGTCGGGCCGGCCGGGACGGTCGGCGTCATGACGCCGTTGCTCGCGCTCGTCGTCTCGCTGCTGCTCGAGGGCTTCCGGCCGACCGCGCTGACCTTTGCCGGCGCCGCGCTCGCGGTCGCCGGCAACGCGCTCATGCTCCGCCAGGCACGGTCCGGTCGGCTGGCGGCTCGGGCGGCGGCCGCTCCGGAAGCGGGATGAACTCGGTCTCGCCGGGCACCGGCGGGAAGCGCTGCGCACGCCAATCGTCCTCGGCGGCGCGGATCCGCGCGGACGACGTGGCGACGAAGTTCCACGACACGAAGCGGTGGCCGAGCGACTCGCCGCCGACGAGAACGACGCGGCCGCCGCGCGGCGCCGCGAGCGTCGGCGTCGTCCCCGGCGCGAGGACCACCATCGTGCACGCGCCGACCCGCTCGCCGTCGACCTCGATCGGCTGATCGAGTGGATAGAGCGCGCGCTCGACGGCGTCGCTCGGCGGCAATCGCAGCCCGGAAGCGCCGGATGCGACGAGGTCGATCACGGCGGCGAGCGTCGGCGACGAGGTCCGGACCGGCGACGTCACGCCGAACGCCGAGCCGACGACGACGTCGATCGTTGCGCCTTCGACCGCCGCGCGCGGAACGCGCCCGGCCGGCACATGCTGGAACGATGGTGCCGAGGTCTCGAGCGCTTCCGGCAGCGCGACCCAGAACTGCAGGCCATGACTGCGATGGTCGCGGCCGACCAGATCGCTCGGGGTTCGCTCCGAATGGACGATGCCCTGGCCGGCCGACATCCAGTTGACCGCGCCGGGCTCGATCCGCTGGACGACCCCGGTCGAGTCGCGATGCACGATCGCGCCCTCGAACAGGTAGGTCAGCGTCGCCAGCCCGATGTGCGGGTGCGGGCGGACGTCGTGATGAGCGCCGGCAGCAACGTCGATCGGCCCGAAGTGGTCGAAGAAGACGAACGGGCCGACCGCGCGCCGGTCCGCGGCCGGCAGCAGGCGACGTACGAGGAAGCCGCCGCCGAGGTCCTTGGGGTGCGGCGCGAGAGTCTGCAATTGCGTCACGGACCGTCCCTTCGGGCTGCCATCGGTCGAGTGTAGGCGCCGACTAAAATCATTGATTGCACTCTGCCCAGGAGCCTCCTCCTGAGCCCCTCATGAGCCTCAAATGCGGCATCGTGGGCCTGCCCAACGTCGGCAAGTCCACCCTCTTCAACGCGCTCACCAAGGCCGGCATCGCGGCCGAGAACTACCCGTTCTGCACGATCGAGCCCAACGTCGGCATCGTCGAGCTGCCCGATCCTCGCCTTGCCAAGCTGGCGGCGATCGCCAAGCCCGAGCGCGTCGTCCCGGCGATCGTCGAGTTCGTCGACATCGCCGGCCTGGTCGCCGGCGCGTCGAAGGGCGAAGGCCTCGGCAACCAGTTCCT
>DASXIP010000085.1:0-3295 GCA_036497875.1 Caldimonas sp. | reverse complement strand
TACCTGAAGAAGGAGACCGGGCTCGACGTCCAGTTCATTCCGGTCACCGACTACGCCGCCGTCGTCGAGGGCCTGGCGACGAACAAGCTCGACCTCGCGTGGCTCGGCGGCTTCACGTACGTCCAGGCGCGGCTGCGCACCAACGGCGGCGTGATCCCGATCGTGCAGCGTGCCGAGGACGAGAAGTTCACGAGCCGCTTCATCGTCCCGGTCGCGAGCACGGCGAAGACGCTCGCCGACCTCAAGGGCAAGACCTTCGCGTTCGGCGCGCCGTCGTCGACCTCGGGCAGCCTGATGCCGCGCTACTACCTGCTGAAGGCGGGGATCGACCCCGAGCGCGACTTCAAGTCGGTCGCGTTTTCGGGCGCGCACGACGCGACGGTCGCGTTCGTCGCCTCCGGCCGCGCCGAGGCGGGCGTTCTCAACGCCTCGGTGATGGACAAGCTCGTCGAGAGCCACAACGCGAACGCCGAGAAGGTCCGCGTCCTCGCCGTGACGCCGCCCTACTTCGACTACAACTGGACGGTGCGGCCCGGGCTCGATCCGGCACTGACGAAGAAGCTCGCCGACGCGTTCCTGAAGCTCGACCCCGCGGTGCCGGCGATGAAGGAGATCATGGACCTGCAGCGGGCGAGCAAGTTCGTGCCGACGCAGAACTCGAACTACGACAGCATCGAAGCGGCGGCACGCTCGGCGGGGCTCGTCAAGTAGTGACCTCGACTGCCGACGCCGTCCGGATCGACAACGGCGAGCTCGTCCATCCGAACGGTCACCGCGCGTTGCGCGCGGTGACGCTCGGCCTTCGCACTGGCGAACGGGCGGCCGTCATCGGACCTTCGGGCGCCGGCAAGACGACGCTCGTTCGCGTCCTCGGCACGTCGCTCAGGCCGACGCAAGGCACGGTCGCGATCGGCGGCGTCGATCCGTGGCAGCTCGGCGCCGCGGCGCTACGCCGCCTGCGCAGCGGCGTCGGCGTCGTCCATCAGAGCCCGCCGATCCCGCCCCGTCTTCGGGTCGTCACCGCCGTCCTCGCCGGCAGGCTCGGCACGCGGCCGACGTGGCGGTCGCTCGCCTCACTGCTGGCGCCGATCGACGCCGCCGGCGCACGCGCGGCGCTCGAGCGCCTCAACCTCGACGACCGCGTCTTCGAGCGCTGCGACCGGCTCTCCGGCGGCCAGTTGCAGCGCGTCGGCATCGCCCGCGTGCTCTACCAGCAGCCGGCGCTCATCCTTGCCGACGAGCCCGTCTCGGCGCTCGACCCGACGCTCGCCGACGCGAGCGTCGGCGCACTCGTCGCCGAGAGCGAGCAGCGCGGCGCGACGCTTCTCGCCTCGCTGCATGCGGTCGATCTCGCGTTGAAGTGGTTCCCGCGCCTGATCGGCATGCGCGGCGGCGAGATCGTCTTCGACCGGCCGACCGCCGCGGTCACGACGACGATGCTGCACGACCTCTATGCGACCGAGGGACGTGTCCTGCCGCGCCAGGGCGTCGATGGCATCGTCGACGTGGCGAAGCACGCCGCCAACGTCGTCGTTCTCAAACGGCCCGGCTGCCAGTGAGCGTGTCGGCGCCGGTACTCGATCGCGGTTCGGCGCTGCCCGACCCGGCGGCCCGCGGCCGCCTGACCGCGCTCGTCGTCGCGCTCGTCGTCCTCTGGCCGCTGCTGGCACTGGCCGAGTTCAAGCCGTGGCAGCTGTTCGACGGCGCCAATGCCGAGGTCATGGCGAACTTTCTCGCCGGCTTCTGGCCGCCGGCCACGGGCCCCGAGTTCCTTGCCCTGCTCGCCAGGGCGACGCTCGAGACGATCGCGATCGCGACCGCCGGCATTTCGCTCGCCTTCGTCGTCGCCGTTCCGCTCGCGGTGCTCGCGACACGATCGCTCTCGGTCTCTCGCATCGGCCCGGCACCGCACCGCGCCCTCGGTGCCGGCGTGCGGACGGCGACGCGCGCCATCCTCACCGTGCTACGGGCGATCCCCGAGGTCGTCTGGGCGCTCGTCTTCGTGCGCGCGCTCGGCCTCGGCCCCGGCGCCGGCGTTCTTGCGCTCGCCGTCACCTATGGCGGCATGCTCGGCAAGGTCTACACCGAGATCCTCGAGTCGGGCGATACCCGCTCGGCACGTGCGCTCCTCGAAGCCGGCAGCCCGCGCGTCGCCGCGCTGCTCTACGCGCTGGTGCCGAGCACGGCGCAGGAACTGGCGTCGTACACCGTCTATCGCTGGGAATGCGCAGTGCGCGCATCGGTCGTCATGGGCTTCGTCGGCGCCGGCGGGCTCGGCCAGCTGATGGATCAGTCGATGAAGATGCTGAACGGCGGCGAGGCGAGCACGATTCTGCTCACCTTCCTCGCCCTCGTCGTCGTCGCCGATGCGCTGAGCGCCATCATCCGGAGGGTCCTGGCGTGAGCGACGGGCTCGCCGCCGCGCCGGCACCGCCCGCGCAGCTGCCGCGCTGCCATGCCTGCGCCGCTCTCGCGATCGGCGTCGCGGCGGCGATCGCGTGGAGCTTCGCCTACCTCGCCGTCGACTACCGGCAGCTCGTCAGCAGCGAATCGATCCGGCTGATGGCGAAGTTCGTCGCCGAGTTCTTCCCGCCCGACCTGTCGCCGGCGTTCGTCGCCAAGGCGGCGTGCGGCGCGCTGCAGACCTTCGCGGTGGCGACGATCGGAACCCTGCTCGCGGTCGTCGCCGGCGCGGTGCTCGCGTTGCCTGCGGCGGGTCGCTTCGGCCTCGCTGCCCACCTCGCCGCGCGCCTCGTCCTCAACTTCATGCGCAGCGTTCCCGAGCTCGTCTGGGCAGCGCTGATGGTCATCGCCGCCGGCCTCGGTCCGTTCGCGGGAACGCTCGCACTCGCGCTGCACACGACCGGCGTGCTCGGCAGGCTATACGCGGAGAGCCTCGAGAACGCGCCGGCGGCGCCGGAGCGTGCGCTGCGCGACGCCGGTGGCGGCCGCGTCACGGCGTTCGCGTACGCGACGCTGCCGCTCGTCACCGCGCAAGGCATCGCCTATGCGCTCTACCGGCTCGAGATGAACATCCGGATGGCGGCCGTGCTCGGCTTCGTCGGTGCCGGCGGGCTCGGCCAACTGCTCTACTTCCACCTCTCGATCTTCCAGCAGGCGCAGGCCGCGACGCTGCTGCTCGCGATGTTCGTGCTCGTGTTCGCGGTCGATTCGCTCAGCGCCTTCGTCCGCGGTCGCTTGCTGCCGGCGCAGGGCTGAGCGTCGACCGAAGGCAATGGCGAACGCGCTCGAGATCGTCGGCCTGACGAAGCGCTTCGCCGGCACGATCGCGATC
>DASXIP010000084.1:0-2134 GCA_036497875.1 Caldimonas sp. | reverse complement strand
AGCAGAACAAGATGCAGCTGCAGATCGAGAGCGAGATGCTCGACGCGATCGCCTGAGCCGTGATCATCCCGATTGCCGCAGCAGACGCGATCCGGGACCTCGGCCGCTTCGACACCATCGTCGATGCCCGCTCGCCGCGCGAATTCGCCGAGGACCATCTGCCCGATGCCGTCAACTGGCCCTCGCTCGACGACGACGAGCGTGCGCTCGTCGGCAGCGAGTACAAGCAGGTCTCGCCGTTCGCGGCCAGGAAGCGCGGCGCGGCGATCGTCGCGCGCAACGTCGCGGCGCACGTCGAGCGCCACGTCGCCGCCAAGCCGCACGACTGGAAGCCGCTCGTCTACTGCTGGCGCGGCGGCAAGCGCAGCGGCGCGCTGGCGACGGTGCTCGACCAGATCGGCTTTCGCGTCCACCTGCTCGAAGGCGGCTACCGCGCGTTTCGCCGCGCCGTCGTCGCCGAGCTCGAGGCGCTGCCGGCGCGCTTCGCCTGGCGCGTCGTCTGCGGGCCGACCGGCTCGGGCAAGAGTCGTCTGCTCGGTGCGCTTGCGGCGCAGGGCGCGCAGGTGCTCGATCTGGAGGCGCTCGCCAATCATCGCGGCTCGGTGCTCGGCCTGGTTCCCGGCAGCGCGCAGCCGAGCCAGAAGGCGTTCGACACGCGGGTCTGGGAGGCGCTCCGCCGGCTCGATCGGGCACGGCCGGTGTTCGTCGAGAGCGAGAGCAAGAAGATCGGCGAGTTGCGCGTTGCCGAGGCGCTGATCGAGCGGATGCGCGCCGCGCCATGCCTGTGGCTCGAACTGCCGATCGACGCCCGCGTCGCGCTCCTGATCGACGAGTACGCCTTCTTCGTCACCGACGTCGACGCGTTCTGCGGCCGTCTCGACGCGCTGCGCGCGCTGCGCGGCAACGCCGTCGTCGACGCCTGGCAGGAGAGAGCGCGCGACGGCCGCACCGCCGCCGTCGTTCGCGACCTGCTCGACGCCCACTACGATCCGATCTACCTCGAATCGATGCGGCGCAATTTCGGTGGCGTCGGTGCGCCGCTGCTCACGCTGCACTGGGACGGCAGCGACGCTGCGCTGGCCGCGCTTGCTGCGCAGGCAGCAGCGCTGACGACGGCGAGCTGACCGCGCCATCGCCAAAACAAAACGGCCCCGGAGCGCTCCCGGGCCGTCGTGTCGGGAAACGTCGCTCAGCTCGTCCTGCGGCGCCGGGCAATGAATCCCATCGACGCGCGGTTCAGCGCTCGACGCCCATCGCGACGCCCATGCCGCCGCCGATGGGAATGGTCGCGATGGGAGAAAACGGGTCAGGCGACGCGGCGGCGCTGGGCCATGAAGCCCATCACGCCGAGGCCGGCAAGCATCAGCGCATAGGTCTCGGGCTCGGGAACCGCGGTAGTGACGCCGACCGCGCCCGTCTTGCCGTTGGCGTCGATGACGTCGGCGGCGAAGTAGGCCGTGCCGAGCGAACCGGCACCGGTGCTCTTGATCAGGAAGTCGGCCACGTTCGCATTCAGCACCGTGAACGTGAGCGGATCGGGATAGCCGCCTTGCGAACCGCCGTTGCTGCATCCCGTCGCGCAGGTGATGCCGAAGCCGAACGATCCGAACGGCGGATCGATGCCGGGAACGATCGCGTTGAAGGTCTGCGTGCTCGCGTCCTGGATGCTGACGATGTCGGCGAGCGCGACTCCGCTGCCGTTGAACGCGAAGACGTTGTGGCCGCCGGTCGTCAAAAAGTTCATGTCGCCGCGCAGGTCGACCTCGAAATCGACGTTCGCGCCGTTCTGCGTCAGGATGACGGAGCCGTACGTCGGCGCACCGAAGGCAGCAACGTCAGTGGCGTCGAACGCGTACTGCGCCGCTGCAGGAAGCGCTGCCGCCGCGAGAGCGAGCGCCGCGGTAGCGCAGCGTAAGGTGGTCTTGAGTTTCATGATGACCTCTCGGTGGTTTGCCGCAGTCTGTTCTGCGAATGCCGAAAGTGTCCACGTGACCGTCGATCGACTGTCCCCCGCGACTCCGGGGGAAAAGCGACCGGCTGTAACGAAAATCGAAGCGCAGCGCGCGATGTTGCGCAATTCGGCGCGGTTTGCCGCGCCACTCGCCGCTCACCCCCGGTTCGCGGGGTTGCGCGT
>DASXIP010000083.1:0-4777 GCA_036497875.1 Caldimonas sp. | reverse complement strand
GTCGCACCGAATCGATACCGCAGCTCGAAGCCGTCCCAGTCGTCCGGCAGCAACGGGCTGAGCGCCAATCGACTGCCCGCGCGCTTCAGTCCGAGCAACCCTTCGACGATCAGCTGGTACATCCAGCCGGCCGAGCCGGTGTACCAGGTCCAGCCTCCGCGCCCGGCGTGCGGGGCGATGGCGTAGACGTCGCCGGCCATCACATAGGGCTCGGTCTTGTAGATCGCGATGCGAGCGGCGCTGTCGCCGTGGCGCACCGGATCGAGCAGGTCGAACAACTGCCATGCGCGCTGCCGATCCCCCAGGGTCACGAACGCTAGCGCTGCCCAGATCGCGCCGTGCGTGTACTGGCCGCCATTCTCGCGAACGCCGGGGACGTAGCCCTGGATGTAGCCGGGCCAGGGGTCGGAGACGTCGAACGGCGGATCGAGCAGCTGGACGACGCGCGCCTCGGGCCGGACGAGATGCCGGTGCAGCGAGTCCATCGCCGCGGCAGCGCGTTCGGGCGAAGCCGCCGCCGAGAGCACCGCCCAGCTTTGCGCGATGCTGTCGATCTTGCATTCCCGGTTCGCCGCCGCGCCGACCGGGCTGCCGTCGTCGAACCAGGCGCGCAGGTACCAGTTGCCGTCCCACGCGTTCGCCTCGACAGCGCCGCGAAGCGTCGCCGCATCGGCGTTGCAGGACGCGGAGAATGCGTCGTCACCGCGCGCCAGCGCCAGCGACGCGAAGCGCTCGAGCACCGCGATCAGGAAGAACGCGAGCCAGACACTCTCGCCCCGGCCGCCGATGCCGATCAGGTTCATGCCGTCGTTCCAGTCGCACGACCCCATCAGCGGCAGGCCATGGGCGCCGCGCGGGCGCGAATGCACGAGGGCGCGCCGGCAATGCTCGTAGAGGCTCGCCGTGGCGGCCGAGACCGAAGGCTGCTCGTAGTTCGACGCCTCGCCGTCCTTCAGCGCGCGGCCCTGCACGAAGTGGCTCGGCTCGTCGAGAACGCTGACATCTCCCGTGACTTCGACATAGCGGCAGGTCACGATCGGCAGCCAGAGATAGTCGTCGGAGCAGCGCGTGCGGATGCCTTTGCCCGAAGGCGGGTGCCACCAGTGCTGCACGTCACCGTCCTCGAACTGGCGTGCGGCAGCGCGCAGCAGATGCTCACGTGCCAGCGCCGGTCGCGCGTGGACGAGCGCCATTGCGTCCTGGAGCTGGTCGCGAAAGCCGTACGCTCCGCTCGATTGGTAGAACGCTGTGCGGCCCCACAAGCGCGAGCTGATCACCTGGTAGAGCAGCCAGCCGTTGGCGAGCGCGTTCAGGCCGGCGTCAGGAGTTCGCACCTGAACGCTGCCCAGCGTCCGGCCCCACTCGGCACGCACCGCGCTGAATGTCTCGGCCGAGCGACCGGCGCTCGACGCGGCGAGGGCGCGCGCTTCGGCGTCCGACCCTGCGGCCGCCAGCCGAAACACGACCTCGCAGCGGTGGCCGGGCGCGAGCGTCATCGAGACGCGCAGCGCTGCGCAAGCATCGAGCGCGCCGCCGACCGCGCCCGACCAACGCTGAGCGGCCAACGCGGCAGGCGCAGCCCGGCCGCCGCCGCCGAAGAACTCGCCGCGGTCGGCGCAGACGTCGACCGATCCGTCGCCGGCGTCCGCATCGACCGCGAAGAGAGCGGTCCGGTCGCCGAAGTCGGTGCTGTAGGCGTTGCGGGCGAGGACGGCTCGTCGTCCAGGATCGAATTCGGTGACGATGTGGAGGAGGGTCTTGGCACGCTCGTCGCCGAGCACCCACTCGACGTAGCCGGTGACCGAAAGCCGGCGTGGCCGCGACGAGCGGTTGTGCAGCGCGAGGGTCGAGAACTTCACCGGCTGGTCGAGCGCGACGTGGATTCGCAGCGTGGTCGCGATGTCGTGCTCGCTGTGCTCGAACGTGCTGTAGCCGAAGCCGTGGCGCACCAGAGTCGGCGTTGCCGAACGCGTCGGCAGCAGGGTCGGCGACCAGACGTCGCCGGTCTCCTCGTCGCGAATGTAGATCGCCTCGCCGCTGGCGTCGCTCACGGGATCGTTCGACCACGGCGTGAGCCGGAACTCGTGCGAGTTCTCGCTCCACGTCGAGCCGCTGCCGCTTTCGGAGACGATCGTGCCGAAACCCGGATTGGCGATCACGTTCGTCCACGGCAGGGGCGTCATCCACGAGCGAGCCGTCGTGATCACGTATTCGCGACCGTCGACGCTGAAGCCGCCGTGGCCGTTGTCGGCGACGAGTGCGGCCGCGGTCGCCGGCGGCTGGGCTGCGGACCCGATCGGCTCCTCGTTCGCCACGACCGGAGCCGGCCAGCGCGGCCCGGGCACGGCGAGATCTGCAGGGCTGCACTCACGGCCATCGGCGACGATGCGGGCGACGCTGCGCAGCAGCAGGCGATCAGCTTCGTCGATGTGGGCGCGCTCGTGCAGGAAGACGCCGCCCGGCCGGCCGACGTCGGCGGTCGCGCCGGTAGCGTCGATCTCGGCAAGGATGCGACCCTGCAGCGCGCCGTCGGCGGCATCGGCGCGACCGTGCAGCACCAGCAGCTCGGTATCGAGGCCGTGCGCTCGCCAGAAGGCGTGCGCCCGCAGCATTTGGCGGGCGGCCACGATTGCGTCCGCGTTGTCGACTTCCACCACGATGATCGGCAGGTCGCCCGAAATACCGAATGCCCAGAGCGATGTCTGGCCGCGCCGGTTGCGGGCGATCTCGCTCGGCGCGGCGCGCATCCGCGGGTCGGCGACGAGGACCGACGCGGCAAGCCGCTCGAACATCGCCGCGTCGTCGTCGCTCGCGCCGAGTCGACGAAGGGTTTGCGCCCGGAAGTCGCGACCGCCGGCGAGGATGCGATCGCCGGCGCCGGCGTCGCGGCAGCGTCGCGCCATCGCGATGCAGTCGGCGCGCGTCGATGCGGCGCCGGTGGTCCAGTCGACGTTGCCGCACGCACCCGGGCGCAGGCGCAGCGACACGCGCACCGCGGCGATCGGATCGAGCACCGAGCCGTCGTGGCCGCCGAGCGGCGCTCCGGTCTGCAGCGCTTCGCTGAAGCCGACCTCGCGACCGCGGCCGACGAACTGCATCCGATCGGTTTCGAACGACATCTCGCCGCGGGCGCAGTCGGCGACCGCCTGGTGGAAGACCCATGGCATGGCGTCGCCTGGCGCGCTCCGGCGATGGGTCGCCAGGATCATTCCCGACGCCAGGTCGATCTCGGTGACGACGAAGAGCTTGTTGAATGCGGGGTGCGCCGAGTCGGTGGCGGCCGCGGCGAGGGCAAGCTCGAGGAAGCTCGTGACGACTGCGTCGCGGTCGCGGTCGGTGGCGTTGATCAGTCGAAGCCGGCGCAACTCGACGTCGTCGTCGCGGGCGACCGCCGCCTCGACGCGAGCGTGGAGGGATCGCTCGCTGGCGTCCTCGCCATCGGTCGGCGACCAGGTCGAGCCATCCTCATCGCGTACGAACAAGGCGGCCCCGCCGCAGCCGAGCGCCGCGTCTTCGCGCCAGCGCGTGATCGCGACGTCGTTCCATCGGCTCCGGCCGCTTCCCGACGGTGCCAGCACCACGTGGTACTTGCCGTTGGAGAGCAACTGGAGTTGCGGCATGGCAGCAGGTGGCAACGTTAGTCCCGCGTTGATGGGAGGCGCAGCGGTAAAGCGAGGAATGCCTCGTAGGAGGCGTCCGACGTGTCAGGCTTCGCGACGCGGCCGGGCGTGGCTGCGCAGGCGAGCGATCGCCGCCGCGAAGTCGTCGAGGTCGACCGCTCGCGCCTCGTCGGCCAGGCGCCTGAAGTCGGCGGACAGGATCCAGGGCGCGATGACGAGCGGCTGCACGGCGACCTTGTAGCACGCAGCTACGGGGACTCGGCGTGCGTCTGCAGGCCGCGCAGGGCAGAATCATCTTCGCGATGGGCACCGCCGATTCCGATTCCCGGGCGCCGAGCGCCAATGGGGAAATCTTCCGCCGGCTGGTGGAGAGCGTTCGCGACTACGCGATCTTCATGCTCACGCCCGAGGGCGTGATCGCGTCGTGGAACAGCGGCGCGCAGGCGATCAAGCAATACAGCGACGTCGAGGCGATCGGCAAGCACTTCTCGATCTTCTACGAGCCGGCCGCGGTCGCGTCGGGATGGCCCGAGGAGGAATTGCGGCGGTCGCTGCGCGACGGCCGCTTCGAGGACGAAGGCTGGCGCGTCCGCAAGGACGGCACCCGCTTCTGGGCCAACGTCGTCATCTCGCCGCTGTATGACGCGTCCGACCAGCTGCTCGGCTTTTCGAAGGTCACGCGTGACCTGACCGAGCGGCGGCGCCACGAGGAAGAGCTGCGCGAGCGCGAGGAGAGGCTTCGCCTGATCGTCGACGGTGTCAAGGACCACGCGATGTTCCTGCTCGACGGCAAGGGCGTGGTCGTGTCGTGGAATCCGGCCGGGCAGAAGGTCCTCGGCTACGCGTCCGAGCAGATCGTCGGCCGCGAGGTGGCGATCCTCTACCCCGCACAGGAGCGCAGCTCGGGCCGGCCGCAGGCGGAGATGGCCGCCGCTGCCCACGCCGGAGCGTTTCACTCGCACGCCTGGAAGGTGCGCGCCGACGGCGCGCTCGTCTGGACCGACGGCTCGATCAACGCGGTCCGCGACCGCAATGGCCGCTTGAGCGGCTTTGTCTACATCGTGCGCGACCTTGCCGAGCAGCAACGGATCGAGGAGCTCGAGGCCGAAGGGCGGCGCATTCTCGAATTCATCGCGATGCTCTCGCACGAGCTGCGC
>DASXIP010000082.1:0-1750 GCA_036497875.1 Caldimonas sp. | reverse complement strand
GAGAGCGCGTATCGGCTCGCGTTCACCGACATCGACTTCCTGCTCCGCGAGGAGCTGCGGCCGATCCGGCTCCAGCTCGAGCTTCTCAAGCCCGAGCTGGTCCAGGACGAACAAGGCGTCGAGGCGACGATCGTCTTCTTCGGCAGTGCCCGTGTCGTCGCCCCCGACGTCGCCGAGCGCGAGCTCGCCGCGGCGCGCGCGGGCGCGGATGCGCGCGCGCTGAAGTCGGCACAGATGCGCGTCGCGATGTCGCGCTACTACGAAGAGGCGCGCCGGTTCGCAGGGATCGTCACGCGCCGCTCGGCGTCGTTCGACAAGCCGATCTACGTCGTCACCGGCGGCGGCCCCGGAATCATGGAAGCCGGCAACCGCGGCGCGTTCGAGGTCGGCGGCAAGAGCGTCGGCCTCAACATCGTCCTTTCGCACGAGCAGGTGCCCAACCGCTACATCACGCCCGAGCTCTGCTTCCAGTTCCACTACTTTGCCCTGCGCAAGATGCACTTCCTGATGCGCGCGATCGCATTGGTGTGCTTCCCGGGCGGCTTCGGCACGCTCGACGAGCTGTTCGAGGTGCTGACGCTGGTCCAGACCGGCAAGTCGCGGATGCGCCCGATCCTGCTCTTCGGCCGCGAGTTCTGGACCCGCTTGATCGACTTCGACCTGCTGATCGAGACCGGCATGATCTCGCCCGGGGACGTCAAGCTGTTCCACTTCGTCGAGACCGCCGAGGACGCCTGGGCGCTGCTCGCCGCCGAATACGGCTACGACCTGCCCAACACCGAAGGCGGCGAGCTCGCGCTCGACATCTGAACGGACAGAGCGAACGATGAACAGTCTCGTCAGCCTGATCGGCGCGCCGACCGACGTCGGCGCCGGCCAGCGCGGCGCGAGCATGGGCCCGGAGGCGCTGCGCGTCGCTGACCTCGGCCCGGTGCTCGTCCGCCACGGCCTCGACGTCGTCGACCGCGGCAACCTCGCCGGCCCGGCGAATCCGTGGCAGCCGCCCGAGAAGGGCTACCGCCATCTCGACGCCGTCGCCGCGTGGAGCCGGACCGTGCACGATGCCGTTCACGCCGAGCTCGCCGCAGGGCGGATGCCGATCCTGCTCGGCGGCGACCACAGCCTCGCGATCGGCTCGATCAGCGCGGTCGCGCGCCATTGCCGCGAGACGCAGAAGAAGCTCCGCGTCCTCTGGCTCGACGCCCACGCCGACTTCAACAACAACGCCCTGACGCCAAGCGGCAACATCCACGGCATGCCGGTCGCGTGCCTGTGCGGCAGCGGGCCGAAGGAGCTGATCGAGATCGGCGGCAAGGTGCCCGCGATCAGCCCGAAGTGGGTGCGCCAGATCGGCATCCGCAGCGTCGACGCCGGCGAGAAGCGCCTCGTCCACGAAGCCGGCCTCGAGGTCTTCGACATGCGCTTCATCGACGAGGAAGGCATGCGCCACACGATGGAGCTCGCGCTGGCGACGATCGACGCCAACACGCACCTGCATGTGAGCTTCGACGTCGACTTCCTCGACGCCGACATCGCGCCCGGCGTCGGCACCACCGTCAAGGGCGGCCCGACCTATCGCGAGGCGCAGCTGTGCATGGAGATGATCGCCGACACCGGCGCACTCGCGTCGCTCGACGTGATGGAGCTCAACCCGGCGCTCGACGTCAAGAACCGGACCGCCGAGATTGCCGTCGACCTCATCGAGAGCCTGTTCGGCAAGAGCACGCTGATGCGCCGCTAGCGGCGCTCG
>DASXIP010000081.1:0-2819 GCA_036497875.1 Caldimonas sp. | reverse complement strand
GCGCTTCGCGATAGCCGATGGCCTCGATCCAGCCGCGGTCCTCGAGCTGCTTCATCACCGAGCTCGCGACGGCGACGCCGCGGATATCCTCGATATCGCCGCGCGTCACCGGCTGGCGGTAGGCGATGATCGCCAGCGTCTCCAGCACGGCGCGCGAATAGCGCGGTGGCCGCTCCGGGTCGAGCCGCTCCAGGTAGCGCGCCATCTCGGGACACGTCTGGTAGCGCCAGCCGCTCGCCACCGCGATCAGCTCGATGGCGCGGTCCTTGCACTCGTCGGCGAGCTCGGAGAGCAGCGTCCGCAAGGTGTCGTTGCCGACCTCGCCGGCAAACAGCGCGCTCATGTCGCGCAAGGCCATCGGCTGGCTCGAGCAGATCAGCGCGGCCTCGAGGACGCGCTTGGCATCCATGGTCTTCATGTCGTCATGAATTCCTCGGCCGCGTCGCGGCGCGGCGGTCGGCGCGTCTTGCGACGCGGCGGGTTCGGCAGGAAGTTCCTGCCGCGGTTGGGTGCACCCTCGGGTGCGGTCACATCTCGATGGTCTCGCCGAACGATCCGGCCGGGGCGTTAGGCGCCGCACGGACCGCTCGCATCGAAAGGGAATGCCCGATTGTAGCGACTGGCGCAGCCGCCGGGGCGGCCTCAGCCGCCCGCGGCGGCAACGAGGTGTTCCCAGGCGTTAGCGAAGTCTTCCGGCGGCTCGGATCGAAACGCCACCGGCTCACCCGAGCCGGGATGCCTGAACGCCAGCTCGCGGGCATGCAGCGCCTGGCGGGCCATGCCGAGCGCCGGCGCGCCGCCGTACAGGCGATCGCCGACCAGCGGCATGCCGGCGCTCGCGAGATGAACGCGGATCTGATGCGTGCGGCCGCTGTGCAGCGTGCAACGCAGTGCAGCGAAGCCTTCGCCGGCGACAACGCGCTCGACATCGGTCCGCGCCGGCTTGCCGGCAGCGACGACCGCCATCCGTGTACGCAGCCTGGGATCGCGACCGATTGGTGCCTCGATCGTCCAGCGCTCACGCACCGGCGTCCCGTGGGCGATCGCTAGATAGCGACGCTGCACCTCGCGAGCGGCGATCGCGCGGACGAGCGCCGTTACGGCGGCGAGGGTGCGGCCGACGACCATCAACCCCGAGGTGTCCTTGTCAAGACGGTGGACGATGCCAGCGCGCGGCAACGCGGCGCTCGCCGGATCGCGCGCCAGCAGGGCATTGAGGACGGTGCCCGACCAGTTGCCCGCCGCCGGATGGACGACCATGCCCGCTGCCTTGTCGATCACGAGCACGTCGCTGTCCTCGTGGACGACGGCGAGTGGCAGCGACTCGGCGCGGTAGGCGCGGCTCTCCGCGGTCGGCTGCAGGCGCACCGCGACGCGCTGGCCGGCGCGGACGCGATGCGCCGGGCTCGCCACCGGCGCGCCATCAACGGCGACCCAGCCCGAGCGGATCAGCTGCTGGAGATGATTGCGCGAGAACTCCGGGACGAAGGCGACGACCGCCTTGTCGAGCCGCTCGCCATGGTGGTCCACAGCGACGATCGCGACCCTCTCCTCGACAGCGGCGTCGTCGGCATCGTCGCCGTCGGCATCGGTGGCGGTGATCACATCGTGTCCGCAAAGGGAACCATCGGCCATATAAGATTCGGCTCCGTGCGGCGCGCCACCGGCTGCGACGCAGCGTCACTCTCCCCTGTTGTATGAGAACGAATCCACCGTCCCCGCGCCTGCGAACCGCAGTGTCGGCGATCTCGATCGCCGCCGCCCTTGTCGCCGGCTGCGACACGCCGGGCCGCGACGAAATGTCGCGCTGGACCCCCGAGCGCCTCTACACCGAAGCCAAGGAAGAGGCCGCGTCGGGCAACTACGAGAAGGCGGTCAAGCTCTACGAGCGCCTCGAGGGCCGGGCGGCCGGAACCGTTCTTGCCCAGCAGGCGGAGATCGAGCGCGCCTACTACCTCTGGAAGAGCGGCGAGAAGGCACAGTCGCTGTCGACGCTCGAGCGCTTCATCAAGCTGCACCCGACGAGCCCCGCGCTCGACTATGCGCTTTACTTGCAGGGCCTCGTCAACTTCAACGACAACCTCGGCTTGCTCGGCAACCTCGCGAGCCAGGATCTCTCCGAGCGCGACCAGCAGGCATCGCGCGATTCGTACCAGTCGTTCCGACAGCTGACGGAGCAGTTCCCGCAGTCGCCGTACGCCGACGATGCGCGCTCGCGCATGAGCTACATCGTCAATTCGCTCGCCGCCTACGAAGTGCATGTCGCGCGCTACTACCTGCGCCGCGGTGCCTACGTCGCCGCCGCCAACCGCGCCCAGCAGGCGGTCCAGGAATTCCAGCGATCACCGGCGGCCGAGGAGGCGCTGATCATCCTCGCTCAGAGCTACGACAAGCTCGGCCTGGTCGAGCTGCGTGACGACGCCGAGCGGGTCCTGAAGACCAACTACCCGACGTCGACGGTCAACGTCGACCTGATTGGTCGCCGCAAGACGCCGTGGTGGCAGCTCTGGTGAGCCACGTGCGGCGCTAGCCGGTCGCGCCGACCGACCGCAGCTCGCGCAGCCAGGCGATCGCCTCCGCCTCGTCGGCGACACGCGTCATTGGTGGCAATGCGGCGAGCAGACGCCGCCCGTATGACATCGTCGCCATCCGCGGATCGCAGACGACGAGCAGGCCGCGATCGGTCTCGCTGCGGATGAGGCGCCCCGCGCCCTGCTTCAGCGCGACCGCTGCTTCGGCGACGAAGTACTCGGCGAAGGCGTTCCGGCCCTCGGCTTCGAGGCGCTGCACACGCGCCTCGACGAGCGGGTCGTTCGGCG
>DASXIP010000080.1:0-2446 GCA_036497875.1 Caldimonas sp. | reverse complement strand
TCCTGCTCGACCTTTTTCTTCTCCTCTGCGGTCGGCGCTTTCGAGGCGGCCTGCAGCGCGTGCTGCCGTTCCACCTTGTACGCAGCGTTGGCGCGGGCTTCGGCGAGCCGCGCGTTCGTCTTCTCGTTCGGCGACGCGCGCAACAGGTTCAGGTAGGCCTCGTCACGGCGCCCCTTCATCTCAGGGTTGATCGTCTCGCAGCGACCGTAGCTGACGTCGTAGCGAGCCAGCGACTTGGGTTCGTACGCTCGGCTCTGCGCAACGGCGCTGGTGGCCGAGGCGACGAGGACAATGGCCGGCAGCACGCAATGGAGTCGCTTCATGGCAGGTCGGCAGGTTGAAAACGAAGCACCGATTCTGCGCTGCGCGCACACAGCGCCGGGGCGTCGAACGAGAGACACGTCACGATCGGGTCGAATGCAGGTGCTCCGGGACGCCGGCGGAGACGTCAATGGGCTGCCGCGGCCAATCCCTCTGGACCGGCCGCGTCATCCCTTCGCCGCTGCGCTGCGTTTCGCCAGCAACGTGGCGCGCCGCTCGAGGCTCTCCTTCGGCCACAGCTCGGCCGCCTTGTAGTACTCGGCGACCGCGGCCGCCCCGGGCGGCAGCACGACCCAAGGCTGTTTCGACATCGTGAAGATGTGGACGTCGGGCGGCAGGCGGTCGGGCTCGTCGAGCGTGCCGACGCGAACGAAGCGGACCGCGTCGCCGAGGCCGGCGTAGTTGCTCCAGACCGCGATCTGGCAGACCGGGCAGCGCGAGATCTTCTGGCCCTTGCCGCTGCTCGATGGCGTGTCGACGACGACGACCTCGCCCCGCAGCAGCTCGACGCGATCCGATTCGATCATCGCGTTGAGGGCGAACGCGGTACCGGTCTCACGCTGGCACCAGCGGCAATGACAGCAGTGCACGAAGAGCGGCCGGCTCGTCATCCGGTAGCGCACCGCACGGCAGGTGCAGCCGCCGTCGTACGACGTCGATCCGTTGTCCATGCGTCACGTCCTCCGGAAGGTGCTGGATTCTCGCGCAGCGGTCGTTCTCATGCTGCGCCTTCGAGGACGAGCTGCGTCTGCGTCACGACCGCGCAGAGCTTGCCGTCGGCGTTGCGGATCGAGGTCTGCCAGACCATCGTCGTCCGGCCGCGGTGCAGGGCGACGCTCTCGGCCGTCACCGTCGAGCCAAGGCGCGCGCCGGCGATGAACTTGGTGCTCGAGTCGGTCGTTGTCGTTCGCTTGCCCGGAGCGAGATTGAGGATCGTGCCGACGGCGCCGAGCGTGTCAGCGAACGCCATGGTGGCACCGCCGTGGAGGATGCCTCCGGCCGTGCAGAGATCGCTGCGGACCGCCATCTCGGCGACGACCCGGTCGGCTGCGCAGGCGACGAGGCGCACCCCCATCAGCCCCGGGAACAGCGGATCGAGCAGCTTCTGCATCGCGGCGAGGTCGATCATCTGCGGCCCCGATTGCAATGGTCAGGACGACGTCGGCAGCACCGGCGCGGCGCCGGCGCCGGTGCCGCCGGCGTAGTGCGCGATCGCGATCACGAACGGCAGCAGCAACTCCGGGATCAGGTAGCCGAGCCAGACGCCGTGCGGCTCGGGCAGGCCGACGCGCGAGATCGAGGCGAGTCTGCCGATGCCGGCAAGCAGCACGCCGAAGGCCAGCAGATAGACGAGCGTTCCCTGCGAACGGATCGTCCACGCCGCCCACACGCTGATCAGCCCGGTCGAGAAGTAGACGCCGGCCATGAACCGGTGCACGTTATCGAGGCGCGGGCTGGTGTCGGGCTGGCCGAGGACCATCTGCACCGTTCCTCCGGTCATCGCGATTGCGGCGACCAGAAGGAGGCAGACCTGGACCACGCGCTGGGAAATCGGCATCGTCGTTCTCCTCGAGGTCGTCCGGCTCGCCTCGAATGGCGGCGCGAGCCGCGAACGGCGCGAGCTTAGGCGACGTTGCCGGCGATGGCCAGTGAAAGATTGGCCCGCGCGCGATGCTCGAGCTCGTCGTGCAGGCGCGGCGTGCCGTAGATCCGCTCGCGGGCGAGAAAGGCGGCGAGGATCGCGCGCCGGCGCGCCCGAAACGCCGCCTCGGCGACGTGCGCGTACTCGCGCCGGATCTGCCGTTCGTACTCGGCGAAGCGCTCGGGGTCGGCGCCGAGGATCGCGAGGTCGATGTCGACCAGCAGCTGTGCGTCGGTGGTGGCTGGCGTCGCGGTCGCATGGCGGGTCGTCATGACGAGCGCTTCGATGCGCTCGGCGGTGTCGCGCGTCGCACCGCTCGTGAGGACTGCGTCTCGTGCCCAGTCGGCGCTGCGGCGTTCGTTGTCGGCGCGACGGACGTCGTAGATGGCGTCGTGGAACCAGAGCGCGACCTCGACCTCGGCCGGCCGCAGCGCGAGATCGCGGCAAGCTTCGAAGCGATCGAGGCATTCATGCAAGTGTTGC
>DASXIP010000079.1:0-1553 GCA_036497875.1 Caldimonas sp. | reverse complement strand
ATCGGCAGCTCGCGCCCGCGCGGCAGCTTCCTGATCTCCTGCATCGTCGCGATGCCGTCCATCTCCGGCATCATGATGTCCATCAGGACGATGTCGATCTCGGGATCCGACTGGACCAGGCGGATCGCTTCGCGGCCGTTCTCCGCCGAGACGATCACCATGCCTTCGTCGTCGAGGACCGTCGCGAGGGCGAAGATGTTGCGCATGTCGTCGTCGACGATGAGCGCCTTCTTGCCCTGCAGCGCGCCGTTGGCGCCGTGGATCGCCTCGATCGCCTCGCGTTCCTGCTCGGACATCAGCGCCGGGCTGCGATGCAGAAGGTACGACGCGTGCGCGAGCGTCGCCTCGAAGGTATCGGCGCGGCGCAAGGCGAAGGCCTGATGCGGCTGCTGCCAGAGCCCCAGCTGGGCCGCGGCGCCGGTGCCGTGCAGGACGATCGGCAGCTGGCACACGCGGGCCCGCCGCTCCATCGCCTCGGCGATGTCTTCCGGGCCGAAGTCGGCGATCGACTCGTCGATGACGAGGCAGTCGGCGTCCGCGAGCGCGACCCGGATCGCATCGGCATCCTCGGCGATGACGGCGCGAACCTCGCCGTCGAGCGCCGCGAGCAGCCGGCTGCGCAGCGGCGCCTGCGGCAAGGCGACGACGAGATTGCGAAACGGCCGCTCGCAATAGCGATACAGCTCGGCGATCGCCGCGTCGACGGCGTCTTTCGACTGCAGCGGCTTGGCGATGAAGCCGATCGCGCCCGCCTTCAACGCCCGCTCGCGCGCGTCGTCGGTCGAGACGACGCAAATCGGCATGTGCCGGGTCGAGCTATCGGTCTTCAGGCGGTCGAGGATGCGCCAGCCCTGCATGTCGGGCAGGAAGATGTCGAGCGTGATCGCCGACGGATGGAACTCGCGCGCCATCGTCAGCGCGCCGGCGCCGGTGTTGCTGACCAGGCCCTTGAAGCCGGCGAGGCGCGCCGCGTCGAGCAACACCTCGGCGAACGCGAGGTCGTTCTCGATCACCAAGAGCACGCGGTCGCCGCTCGAGATCGCGTCGCGATCGTCGCCGGCCGGGTTGGCGCCCGAGTCCTCGGCAACGTGGAAGGCGTGGCCGAACTTGTCATCGAGGACTGCCATGCCGGTGAACGGGCCGCGTCGGACCACGATTCCGGTCGCGCTGTCGGTGCCCGGTGCAGCGAGCGGCATCCGCGCCGTCTCGGCCGAGGCGCGCTGTTGGCGGGCGCTGCGCGCCGGGTTGTAGCTCTGCGGCAGGTAGAGCGTGAAGGTGCTGCCTGCACCCGGCGTGCTGACGAGCCGGATCTCGCCACCGAGTAGCCGCGCCAGCTCGCGGCTGATCGCGAGGCCGAGGCCGGTGCCCCCGTACTTGCGCGACGTCGACCCGTCGGCCTGCTGGAACGCCTCGAAGATGATCTGCTGCTTATCGGGCGAGATGCCGATCCCGGTGTCGGCGACCGAGAAGGCGATTACCTGGCTCGCGTTGCGGAGCTCTTCGTGGTCGCTCGTCCAGCCGGCGTCGGCGGCGGTGATCGAGAACGCGACCCG
>DASXIP010000078.1:0-11360 GCA_036497875.1 Caldimonas sp. | reverse complement strand
CTGGCCCGGGGCGAGCGAAAGGTAGTATACCCTGCTGCCCGAGCGGATGCGCGAGCGGCCGTGCGCGCCTAGGCGCACCAGCAGCAGCGGATGCGGGTTGTAGCGGTGCGCGACCTCGCCCTTCTGCATATGCGGATGGATCTCGAACGGCAGCCCCGCCCAGCCGTTGATCGGCAGCGGCGCGAGTGGCTTGCCGTCGAGGCCGATGACACGGTCTTCTTCGAGCAGAGGAATGTGCGAGGCCATCGAGTGCCTGGTTCTGGCTCAGACGCCAGCAATGAAGCGGCCGGTCTCGTGCATCAGCGCCTCCGCCTGGTCGCGGTGGGGCGAATGGCCGCACGCGGGCAGCACGAGCAGCTCGGCCTGCGGCACGTTGCGGGCCACGGCGCGGATCTGCTCGAGCGTGCCGTACTCGTCGTTCTCGCCCTGCACGGCAAGCAACGGGCAGCGGATCGTCGCGATCTCGGATTCGATGTTCCAGCTGCGGAACTCGGGCGAGAGCCAGACGTCGTTCCAGCCGCGGAACGCGGAGTCGACGTCATCGTGATAGCGCGCCAGGCGCCGGCGCAGATCGGTGGTCTCGTAGGCCTCGCGCGCCTTCGCAATGCTCGCGATCGAGACGTCCTCGACGAACAGGTGCGGCGCGACGGCGACGACGCCACGGGCCGGACGGCGCGCCGCGTGCAGCAGCGCGATCGTCGCGCCGTCGCTGTGGCCGAGCAGCCAGGGCGCCTCGATGCCGACGCTCGCGAACAGCGCCGGCAGCACTTCGTCGGCCTGGCGCGCCATGAAGTCGGGCGCCCAGCGCTCGTCGTGCGGTCGCGGCGTCGAGCGGCCATAGCCGTAGCGCGAGAAGACAAACCCGGCGAAGCCGTAGCGGTCGCAGAACGCGCGCGGGAAGTCGCGCCACATCGACACCGAACCGAGTCCCTCGTGGAGGAAGACGACGACCCCATCGGCGCGCTCGCGCGGCGCGCCGACCCACTCGCATTCGAGGCGCAGTGACCGGCCGCGCCAGTCGAGGTCGACGAGGCCGGCGTCGAGCGCTGCTGCGCTCACGACACCGCCTGCCGAGCGCGCTCGCGCTCGCGCAGGAGAAAGCGCTGGATCTTGCCGGTCGCGGTCTTGGGCAGGTCGTCGACGAACTCGATCGCGCGCGGGTACTTGTAGGGGGCGAGCTTCTCCTTGACAAAGGCCTTCAGCTCGTCGTCGCTGACTTGCGCGCCGGGCTTCCTGATGACGAAGGCCTTCGACTTGGTGAGACCCTGGGCGTCCTCGGTGCCGATGACCGCGCATTCGAGCACCGCCGGGTGCTCCATCAGCGTCGCCTCGACCTCGAAGGGCGAGACCCACAGGCCGCTGACCTTGAGCATGTCGTCGCTGCGACCGGAGTACGTGTAGTAGCCGTCGGCGTCGCGAACGTACCTGTCGCCGCTCTTCGTCCAGTCGCCCTGGAAGGTCTCGCGCGACTTTTCGCGGTTGCCCCAGTACATGAGCGCCGCGCTCGGGCCCTTGATGAACAGATCGCCGACTTCGCCGTCAGCGACGGGCCTTCCATCGTCGCCGCGCAGCTCGATCTCGTAGCCTTTGACGGGCTTGCCGGTCGTTCCGTAGCGCACGTCGCTTGGCCGATTCGAGAGAAAGACGTGCAGCATCTCGGTCGAGCCGATGCCGTCGACGATCGAGCAGCCGAAGAGCTTCTCGAAACGCCGGCCGATCTCGGCCGGCAACGCTTCGCTTGCCGATGAGCACATGCGCAATGCGACGTCCTCGCGAGACGGCAGTGCCGGCGATGCGAGCATGGCGGCAAAGCCCGTCGGCGCACCGAAGAAGACGGTCGGCCGTAGCGCCGTGCCCGTCGCCTTCGCGGCGGCCTGCCCGGTCCAGCGCAGGAACACCGCCTCCGGTATCGGCCGCTCGGCCATGAGGACGACGCTCGCGCCAACCGAGAGCGGAAACGTCAGCGCATTGCCGAGGCCGTAGGCATGGTAGAGCTTGGCAGCGGAAAAGCAGACATCGTCCTCGGTGAGTCCGAGCACGCCCTTGCCGTAGAGCTCGGCGGTCCACCAGGCGTTGGTGTGGGTGTGGACCGTTCCCTTCGGTCTGCCGGTCGAGCCCGACGAATAGAGCCAGAACGCGGGGTCGTCGCCGCGCGTCGATGCCGGCTCGGCCAGCGGCGCGCTCGCGGCGATGAACGAATCGAACGCGATCGCGCCGGGCAGCGCGTCACTCGCGCCGGCGACGATCGCGTGGCGGGCTTCGCTGCCGCCGCGCGCGAGCGCCTGTGCCAGCGTCGGCGCCAGCGCAGCCGAGACGATCGCCGCCTGCGCCCGGCTGTGGCCGAGCATGTAGGCGTAGTCGTCGACCGTCAGCATCGTGTTGACGGCGACCGGCACCACGCCGGCATACAGAGAGCCGAGAAACGCGACCGGCCACTCGACCGCATCGAGCATGAGCAGCAGGACGCGCTCCTCGCGGTGCACCCCGAGACCGAGCAACGCGGCGGCGAAACGCCGGGCGCGCTCCTCGAGCTCTCCGTAGGAGAGGCTGCCGCGGTCGTCGACGTAGGCGGTCTTGGCGGCGCGGCCGCGGTTCGCCTCGAACAGGTGGCGGGCGAAATTGAGCGCTTCGGGCGGCGAAGACATCGCTGGACGGGATGAGCTAGCGGAGGGCGCACGATAGGTGCATCGCCGGCGTCCGTCAAGCACTATACTGCATGCCATGGTCACTGCCCGCAAGGATCCCTTCCTGCTCGCGCTCGGCGAGCGCGTCCGCCTCCTGCGCGCGCGCCGCGGGCTGACGAGGAGGTCGGTGGCCACCGCCTCTGGCGTCTCCGAGCGCCATCTCGCGAACCTCGAATACGGCATCGGCAACGCGTCGATCCTGGTCCTGCAGCAGGTCGCGACCGCCCTCGACTGCTCGCTCGCCGAGCTCGTCGGCGACCTCAGCACGAGCTCGCCCGAGTGGCTGATGCTGCGCGAGCTGCTGCGTGGCCGCAGCGACGCCGAGCTGCGCCGCGCCCGGCTCTCGCTGGCGACGCTGTTCGGCGTCGCCGGTGGCGACGCGGCGCGCGGCCGACGGATCGCCCTGATCGGCTTGCGCGGCGCCGGCAAGTCGACGCTCGGTGCGCGCATAGCCGAAGCGCTCGATATGCCGTTCGTCGAGCTGAGCCGCGAGATCGAGCGGATCGCGGGCTGCAGCATCCGCGAGATCCACGATCTCTACGGCAGCAACGCCTACCACCGCTACGAGCGGCGCGCGCTCGACGAGACGGTGCGCCAGCACCCGGCCGCGGTGATCGCGACGCCGGGCGGCATCGTCGCCGAGCCGGCGACGTTCAATGCGCTGCTCGGCCACTGCACGACGGTCTGGCTGCAAGCCTCGCCCGAGGAGCACATGGCGCGCGTTGCCGCCCAGGGTGACACGCGGCCGATGGCACAAAGCCGCGAGGCGATGGCCGACCTGCGCCGCATCCTCGCCGGTCGCTCGCCCTTCTACGCCAAGGCCGACGCCCGCTTCGACACCTCGGGCAAGAGCGAAGACGAAAGCTTCGAGGGCCTGCTGGCGCTGGCGAGCGGGCTGCTGACCGGGACGGTTCCCGGCCCTGCTGGAAGGCGGCCGTCCACGGTCGACGCGAATGTGAAGCAAACTGCGTCTCAGGCTTGACGGCGTCGTTGAACATGCACTATGATGCAGAAACGGCGACGCGAAAGTGGCCGCTTCATCTCCCTGGAGACTGTCGATGGACCAAGCCTCTTCTTCCCCACGCGTCGACTACCGCACCGACCCCGCGCGATACAAGCACTGGAAGCTTTCGGCCGAGGGTGCGCTCGCGAGGCTGACGCTCGACGTCGCCGAGGACGCCGGCATCGCCCCTGGCTACAAGCTCAAGCTCAACAGTTACGACCTCGGCGTCGACGTCGAGCTCGCCGACGCGCTCAACCGCATCCGCTTCGAGCACCCCGAGGTGCGCTCGGTGATCCTCACCAGCGGCAAGGACCGCGTCTTCTGCTCAGGCGCCAACATCTTCATGCTCGGCGTCTCGAGCCACGCGTGGAAGGTCAATTTCTGCAAGTTCACCAACGAGACGAGGAACGGCATCGAGGACACATCCAAGCATTCGGGGATCAAGTTTCTCGCCGCGGTCAACGGCGCCTGCGCCGGCGGCGGCTACGAGCTCGCGCTCGCCTGCGACGAGATCGTCCTCGTCGACGACCGTTCGTCGTCGGTCTCGCTGCCCGAGGTCCCCCTCCTCGGCGTGCTGCCCGGCACCGGCGGCCTGACCCGCGTCACCGACAAGCGCAAGGTGCGGCACGACCTCGCCGACATCTTCTGCACGAGCGTCGAGGGCGTTCGCGGCCAGCGCGCGGTCGAGTGGCGGCTGGTCGACGCAATCGCCAAGCCGGCGCAGTTCGCTGCCGCCGTGCACGAGCGCGCGGCGAAGCTCGCGGCGTCGAGCCCGCGGCCGGGCGCAGCGGCGGGAGTCGCGCTGACCCGGCTCGAACGCGACGAGACCGCCGACCGGCTCCGCTACGAGCACGTCACCGTCGACATGGACCGCGCGAAGCGCACCGCGACGATCACGGTTCAGGCGCCGATCGGAACGCAACCCGAAGGCGTCGCCGCCATCGAGGCCGCAGGTGCCGCCTGGTGGCCGCTCGCGATGGCGCGCCAGCTCGACGACGCGATCCTGCACCTGCGGACCAACGAGCTCGAGCTCGGCACCTGGATCCTGAAGACCGAGGGTGACCCGACCGCCGTTCTCGCCGCCGACCGGACGCTCCTTGCACACCAGGAACACTGGTTCGTTCGCGAGACGATCGGCATGTTGCGCCGGACCCTGGCGCGGCTCGACGTCTCTTCGCGCACCCTGTTCGCGCTGATCGAGCCGGGCTCCTGCTTTGCCGGCGTCCTCGCCGAGCTCGCCTTCGCCGCCGATCGCAGCTACATGCTCGCGCTGCCCGACGACGCCGCCCGCGCGCCGACGCTGCAGCTCGACGAGCTCAACTTCGGCCCGTTGCCGATGGCGAGCGATCGAGCGCGCCTCGCGCGCCGCTTTCACGACGAGGATGCGCCACTCGCGGATGCTTTTGCCGCGATCGGCACCACGCTCGACGCCGACGCAGCGCTCGCGCTCGGCCTCATCACCGCCGCACCCGACGACATCGACTGGGACGACGAGGTGCGGATCGCGATCGAGGAGCGCGCCGCAATGTCGCCCGACGCGCTCACCGGGCTCGAGGCGAACCTGCGCTTCGGCCCTGGCGAGAACATGGCGACGCGCGTCTTTGGCCGCCTGACGGCATGGCAGAACTGGATTTTCCAGCGCCCGAATGCGGTCGGCCCGAAGGGCGCGCTCAAGGTCTACGGCACCGGCGAGAAGGCCGGCTTCGATTTCCACCGCGTCTGATCACCGGCGAGCCGCATCATGTCCATCGACTACAGCCAGAAGATCCCGAACAACGTCAATCTCGCCGACGACCGCACGCTGCAGCGCGCGCTCGAGCAGTGGCAGCCGAATTTCATCCAGTGGTGGGACGACGTTGGCCCTGAGGGTTCGACCAACTACGACGTCTACCTGCGCACGGCGACGAGCGTCGACCCGCAGGGCTGGGCGCACTTCGACTACGTGAAGATGCGCGACTACCGCTGGGGCATCTTCCTGAACCCGGCCGAGGCCGACCGCAAGATCCACTTCGGCGACCACGTCGGCGAGCCTGCGTGGCAGGACGTTCCCGGCGAGCACCGCGCCAACCTGCGCCGCATCATCGTCACGCAAGGCGACACCGAGCCGGCGTCGGTCGAGCAGCAGCGCCACCTCGGCCTCACCGCGCCCTCGCTCTACGACCTGCGCAACCTCTTTCAGGTCAACGTCGAGGAGGGCCGCCACCTCTGGGCGATGGTCTACCTGCTGCAGCGTTTCTTCGGCCGCGATGGCCGCGAGGAGGCGGGCGCGCTGCTCGAGCGCACCTCGGGAGACGAGAACAACCCGCGCATCCTCGGCGCCTTCAACGAGAAGACGCCCGACTGGCTGGCGTTCTTCATGTTCACCTACTTCACCGACCGCGACGGCAAGTTCCAGCTCGCCGCCCTGGCCGAAAGCGCTTTCGACCCGCTCGCGCGAACGACGAAGTTCATGCTCACCGAAGAGGCACACCACATGTTCGTCGGCGAGAGCGGCGTCTCGCGCGTCCTCCAGCGCACGGCGCAGGTGATGAACGAGCTGAAGACCGACGACGCGAAGAAGATCCGCGAGGCCGGCGCGATCGACCTGGCGACGGTCCAGCGCTACCTCAACTTCCACTACTCGGTGACGATCGACCTCTTCGGCGCCGACCAGTCGAGCAACGCTGCCACCTTCTACAGCTCGGGCCTGAAGGGCCGCTACGAGGAAGGCAAACGCGCCGACGACCACGTCCTGAAGGGCCAGACGTACAAGGTGCTCGAGGTCCGGAACGGCCAGCTGGCCGAGAAGGAAGTGCCGATGCTCAACGCGCTGAACGAGGTGCTGCGCGACGACTTCATCAAGGACTCGGTCGCCGGCGTCGGCCGCTGGAACAAGGTGCTCGAGAAGGCCGGCGTGCCGCAGCGCCTGGTCGTTCCGCACAAGGCGTTCAACCGCAGGATCGGCGCTCTCGCCGGCCTTCGCCTGTCGCCGGAGGGCCGCGTCGTCAGCGAAGAGGAGTGGCGGGCGCACGAGGCCGAGTGGCTGCCGAGCGACGCCGACCGCGCGTTCGTCGCCTCGCTGATGGGCCGCGTCGTCGAGCCGGGCAAGTTCGCGCACTGGATCGCGCCGCCGGCGATGGGGATCAACCGCCAGCCGGTCGACTTCGAGTACGTCCGCTTCGGCTGAATCGCGCCGCGCTTTCACCGACACTCGCGCGATGGACACGGCCACGGCCGCCGATGCGGTGCTCCTCAAGCAGCACCTCATCGACCCCGAGATCTGCATCCGCTGCAACACCTGCGAGGCGACTTGCCCCGTGGGCGCGATCACGCACGACGAACGCAACTACGTCGTCCGCGCCGATGTCTGCAACTACTGCATGGCGTGCATCGCGCCGTGCCCGACCGGATCGATCGACAACTGGCGCACGGTGCCAAGGGCGCGCGCGTACGACATCTCCGAGCAGCTGACGTGGGACGAGCTGCCCGCCGAGCTCACTCCCGAGCAGCTCGCCGCCGAAGGCGTCGCGCCCGAAGCGGCAATCGCTGCCGTGGCCGAGCCGATCCTCGCCGTCAAGCCCGACGCCGTCAACGGCGAGGCGCCGTTCAACAGCGCCGCCTACGGCGCGACGGTGCCGCCCTGGTCGGCGGCGCATGCGTACACGAACCTGTTCGGTCCGAAGAACCCGACCAGCGCGACCGTCGTCGGCAACGTCAACTGCACGGAAGCGGGCTTCCACAACCAGACGCACCACATCGTCCTCGACTTCGGCGCGATCCCGTTCCCAGTACTCGAAGGGCAGTCGATCGGCATCGTCCCGCCCGGTGTCGACGCCAATGGCAGGCCGTACGTCGCACGCCAGTATTCGGTCGCAAGCCCGAGGAACGGAGAGCGGCCCGGCTACAACAACGTCTCGCTGACGGTCAAGCGCGTCACCGAGGACCATCAGGGCCGGCCGACGCGCGGCGTCGCCTCGAACTACCTGTGCGACCTCAAGGTCGGTGACTCGGTGCAGGTGGTCGGCCCGTTCGGCCAGAGCTTCCTGATGGCGAACCACCCGAAGTCGCACATCGTCATGATCTGCACCGGCACCGGCAGTGCGCCGATGCGGGCGATGACCGAATGGCGCCGGCGTCTGAGGAAGAGCGGCAAGTTCGAGGGCGGGAAGCTCATGCTCTTCTTCGGCGCACGCACGCGCGAGGAGCTGCCGTACTTCGGGCCGCTGCAGTCGCTGCCGAAGGACTTCATCGACATCAATCTCGCGTTCTCGCGCACGACGGGGCACCCGAAGCGCTACGTGCAGGACCTGATCCACGAGCGCGCGGTCGACCTCGGCCCACTGCTGTCGGACCCGAACTCGTACTTCTACGTGTGCGGGCTGAAGGCGATGGAAGAAGGCGTGCTGCTTGCGCTGCGCGACGTCGCCGAGGGCGCCGGCCTGGCGTGGCACGATCTCGGCACCGCCCTGAAGCGCGAGGGCCGGCTCCATCTGGAGACCTATTGAACGGCCGACGCGCGGCGTGGCGCTAGACGATGTCGGCGCAAAGCGCGCGTCCGAACGCGTCGACCCGCTGCCATTCGGTGTATTCCACCACCGTGTCGGGTCGCGCCGGTCCGCCGGTCATGCGCATGATGAGGCGGATGACGAGGCGGTCGACGACGCCGTAGCTCGGATAGTCGAGGCGCCCGGCGAACACGTCGACCCTGTGCGGCCGCCACTGCGCCCGGCGCAGGAAGGCGCGGACGTAGGGATTCGTCTCTGGCCGATCCTTGCCGGGCTTGCGGGCGACGATGTTGACCGAGAAGTACGCGCTCGGCATCGCGTCGAGGGTCGTCGCGTGGCGACGGGCGAAGTCGATGACGCGCGCGTCGGTCCGGCCATAGCGGATCCGCGCGCCGACCACCGCGAGGTCGAAGCCGGCCGGCGTGACGTCGTCGGCGTCGTCGATCCTCGTCAAGGTGACCTTCGCGCCGGCGGCTTCGAGGATTCGGCGCAACCGCTCGCAGATCCGACGCGTCTGTCCGTCGGTCGACGAACACACTACGAGTACGCGCTTGGCCATCCGCTACGGTGCCTTGAAGTCGAATTTCGCGACGATCGTGCCGGGCACGCCGGGTCGCAGGATTTCGGCGGTGATGTTGTAGGCGTTGCCGCTGGAGAAGCGATAGAAGCCGCCGTAGCTCACGGTGTTGTTGGCCGCGAGCAGACCGAGCGTGTGAGCTTCGGTGGTCATGCCGTCGGAGACCCGTACCTTGACGTCGGCATCGGTCACGGGCACGTGCGACTTGCTGTCCGCGAGCGAGATGTTGACGTGGTAGTAGCCCTTTCCGCTCGGGATGTCGAGCTTGTCGCTGCTGCGCGCACCGTCGCCGGCCGCGCGCATCGACTCGGCACGCATCATGCCGAGATAGATATCGGTCCCGGCGACGACCTTGTGGTGCGGGTCGGTCGCGGCAGCGGGCACCGGGGCCGGCACGGCCGGGACGCCGTAGCTGAACATGTAGACGATCGCGCCGCGGATCTCGGCGTCGCTCAGGTCGGAAAGGCCGCCGCGCGAGGGCATTGGCCCGTGTCCGTGCACTGCCGAAGCGACCAGCGGATCGAGCCCTCGCTTCAGTCTCGGGATCCAAGCCGCTCGGTCGCCGATCTTCGGCGCGCCGTCCTGACCGGACTCGTGACACGTTGCGCACTGCGCACGGACGATCGATTCGCTGGTGCGCACGACGGCCGGTGTCGCGCCGCCCACCGGCTCGACCCAGTGCCCTCCGGACTGGTTGACCATGTATGTGATGGCGCGCTCGATCTCGATGTCGCTGACGCCGGCGTTGCCGCCGTGCGCGGGCATGTTGCGGATGCCATTGACGGCGTGGTCAGTGAGGGCCGTCAGGCCCTGCGAGGCACGAGCGGACCATGCGTTGGCGTCACCGATCCGGGGCGCGTTGTCCTTGCCCGATCGATGGCAGGCACCGCAGACCGCATCGACGACCTCCTGTCCTTGCCGCTCCTTGCGCTGGGCCTCGGCGGGTCCGGCGAAGATCGACAAGGCGGTGAGCACAGCGAACGCGGACAACGCCGCGCCCGGAGGCACGGTGCGAATCGAGGTAGGCATCGAAGGTCTCCCGGCGGCACGTCGGGCGAACGCTGCAACGGCGCTGCCCGTGCAGGCACTTGGCTCGTTGCGCGCTTCTTGCGCCCTCGGCACTCTTCCGTACCTGCGGTGCAGGCAACCTACTGCTGCCGTCGCGCGCCCGTATTGATCGTCGTCAAGCGCAGGCGCTGTCGACCGCTCGCGTACGCGAGCTCGCCAGCGAGCGCTCGATTCGATCAGCGGAAGTCGATCCGCCCGTAGACGCCGTTGGTTCTGTTGTTCGGACCGGCGGCGTAGAAGAGCGTGTTCATCGGCTGGTTGTTGAGCCCGTTGCCGAAGGCGATCCCCCACAGGCCGTCGATCGCGATTGGCGCACCGTTGCCGTTCATGATCGTGCCGAGCGACGCGCCCGTCGTGGGGTCGAACGCGTTGATCGTTCCGTCGCCGAGGTTGCCGACGAGCAGCGCGTTGCTGAACGGCCCGAAGCCAGCCGGCGCGAGCGCCAGTCCCCACGGCGCGTTGAGCTTGCCGCCGGCCGGGATCAGCTGCTTCACGAGGTTGCCCGCGGTGTCGAAGACGTCGACCACGCCGAGGCCGGCGCCGTCGACTTCGTCGTGCGCCTGCGCATCCTGCTTGGCGAAGGCGACGTAGATCTGGTTGCCGATCGCCTGGATTCCGAACGGGCCGTAGCCAGCCGGCAAGCCGAGGTCGGTGAATGCGCCGGCACGGACGACGGGCGCGAAGTTGGCGTCGAAGACGTCGACGACGCCGTTGTGGAAGTCGGCCGCATACAACTGGGGTGCACCCGCGTTGGAGGAGATCGCGAGACCCTTGTAGACCTTCCCCTGCGCGGCGCCGTCGACGACGAGGATCGCGTTGTTCATGTCGACGGTGGGCGACCAACCCGACAGCGTGCCGGCTTCGCCGACGAACAGAAAAGCGCTCGCGCCGCTGATCCCGCCTTTCGAGACCTGGAAGCCCGTCGTGCTGTTGAAGACGATGCCGGTCGGTTTGGCCGGGCCGGCGGTTCCCGGCGGGATCGAGACGACGAGCGACTGCGGGACCCCGGTGCCGTCGTACAGCGTCAACGTCGACGTTCCGTTGTCCGCGACCCAGGCGAAGCCCGTCGGGTTGAACGCGATTCCCCAGCCATTGATCAGATGGGGGTCGACGTTCGCGCTCATGTACGGATTTGTCGCGACGGTCACGTTGGAGACGAGGTTGGTCGCGACGAAGTTCGGCGTGCCACTGCCCATCGACCCGCCGCCACCGCCACCGCAAGATGCCAAGGCGAACGCCGCCCCGGCCGTGATCGCACCAAAGATCGAACGGAATTCGCGCATCGCCTGTTCCTCCTGGGCCCGGGACCATCGCTGCGCCGATGGCAGCCGTATATGCCCGAAGGCCGCGCGAACGTTCAGCGCTGGCGCCGAGCGTCAGAAGGAAAGCGAGACGCCGGCGACGACGGCGGAGCTTCGCCCGGTAAACACGGCCGGGTACGGACCGCCGCGCGTCGCGCCGACCCAGGCGAGGTGCAGATCCCAGTCGCCGAGCGCCGTCCCGGCGCCCAGGGTGATGTCGCCGCGCACCTTGTCGGCCTCGCC
>DASXIP010000077.1:0-2119 GCA_036497875.1 Caldimonas sp. | reverse complement strand
CGGAGGCGCCAACGAGCGCGCCGACGCTGGCCATCGTCGTTCGAGACCAGACCGCGCTGCGCGCGTCGCCGCATGCTTCGGCGCAGCAGCTCGCGCTGCTCTGGCAGGGCGAGGTGCTCGAGGTGCGCGGCGAACGCATCGATCACTTGCAGGTCTGGGACCACGTCCGCGAGCGCGGCGGCTTCGTCGACGCTGCCCGGGTGCGAAAGACCACGCTCTCGCCCGCCGAGGCGCCGGAGCTGCTGGCGCTGATCCGCTTCGTCCGCGAGACGCCAGGCAGCGAGGCGCTCGGCATCGGCATCGCCGCGGCCTACCTGAAGGCAGCGCCGGCCGACACCCTGCTCGGCGCGACAGGTGCGGAGGCGTTCGATGCGATCGGCGCGATGGCCGACCGGCTGGCCCAGCGCGCATCGGCCGGAAGCGCCGCGTCCGCTGGCGCGGCGCAGGGCCGCGCCGAGATCGCGCTCGCAGCGCATCTCGAGGCGGTCGCTCGCCATGGCGTCGCCTTCCGCAGCTTCGAGCGCGACGGCACGATGCGCATCTGCTACGACGGCGACGCCTTTCGCCGCGTCCTCGCGAACGCTGGGGCGGACGCGATCCAGCGTGCCCGCGCCGCGCTCGGCTTGACGCGCCCGGAATGCATCGACCCAGCGCGGCCGGTGACCGAGCGGCAGAGTCTCGATCTCTGGCGCGCCGACTTGCTCGACCGCGTCGACACCGCACGTCTGCCGTCGCTCTGGAAGAGCCGCGTCGCGATGCGCCGCGCCAGCGTCTGGAGCGCGCTCGCCTTCCAGCGTGCGCGCGGCGACTCGCCCGCAGCGCAGGAGGCCGCCCGGCGTGCCGTGGTTGAGCTCGCCGACGTCAAGCGCGATGAGCTGGCCGACGACGATGTCGCCGCCTGGCACGACGCCGCGATCCGCGTCGGCGCGTCGCGCTGGGCCGCGCTGGCGGTGCTCGCGCACGCCCCGGCGGGCAACGTCCGCATCGTCACTCGACCGGGCGAGCCGGGCCAAACCTGCGTGCTGCTCGTCGCTGCCAAGGGCGACGCCGGCGCGCCCCTCGCCCGGCGTTGCACGTACGGCGTCGTCTGGGCGGCGTCGGCGACTGTCAATCGCGAGGGCAGCGCGGTCGCGATCGCGGTCCAGCCGATGGAGGCGTGGCGTGAGCTGTGGCTCTTCACGCGCCAAGGCAAGGACTGGTCGTTGCAGGTACTGCCGCCCTCGGCCGCCGCGCCCGAGCTCGGCTACGCCGAGTTCGCCGGCTGGGTGCCTGGCGGCCGGCAGGTGCTCGTCGCGCGCGAGTCGCGCAACGCCAAGGGCCTGAAGCGCAACTTCGAAGTCGTCCGCCTCGACACTCTCGGTACCGAGCGTCAGGCCGGCGACCCGTCGGTCCTCGGGCCCTTCATGCGCTGGCAGGACGCGGGGTGGAAGCGCGAGACGGTGAGCTTGCGCTGAGCGCGGGGTCGTGATCGCTGTCAGCCGGCCGGGAGCGTTCCGCGCTAGGCTAGGGCCGAATCCGGAACAAAAGTGGAGACAAACGCCATGGCCCAGCCCCTGTCCGATGCCGAGATCGCGCTGCGCGACGCCGCGCTCGAATACCACCGCGCGCCGACGCCCGGCAAGATCTCGATCGCGCCGACGAAGCCGCTGTTCAACCAGCGCGACCTCTCGCTCGCCTACTCTCCCGGCGTCGCCGCCGCCTGCGAGGCGATCCGGGCCGACCCCGACAGCGCACTCGACTACACTGCGCGCGGCAACCTCGTCGCCGTGATCTCCAATGGCACCGCCGTCCTCGGTCTCGGCAATATCGGGCCGCTTGCCGGCAAGCCGGTGATGGAAGGCAAGGCCGTTCTGTTCAAGAAATTCGCCGGCGTCGATGTCTTCGACATCGAGGTGGACGCACTGGATCCGGCCCGCTTTTGCGATGTGGTGGCCGCGCTCGAACCGACCTTCGGCGCGATCAATCTCGAAGACATCAAGGCTCCGGAATGCTTCCGCGTCGAGGCCGAGCTGCGCCGACGGATGAAGATCCCGATATTCCACGACGACCAGCACGGCACCGCGATAATCGTCGCGGCGGCGGTCCGCAACGGACTGATACTGCAAGGAAAGCGGCTCGA
>DASXIP010000076.1:0-1819 GCA_036497875.1 Caldimonas sp. | reverse complement strand
TTCAACCACGTCACGCTGCGCGTGCCGGGGTCGACACCGGCGTTCCTGATCAATCCGTTCGGCCTCAACTACGACGAGGTGACGGCGACCAACCTGATCAAGATCGGCCATGACGGCGTGCCGCTGCAGCCGACGCCGCATCCGGTCAACCGCGCCGGCTTCGTCATCCACAGCGTCGTCCACTCGGCGCGCGCTGATGCCCGTTGCGTCATGCACACGCATACCACCGCCGGGATGGCGATCGCGTGCAAGCGCGACGGCCTCGGTCACGACGACTTCTACGGCGCCGAGCTGTTCGGCGACGTCGCCTACCACGCGTTCGAAGGCATCACGGTGCACGACGCCGAGGGTCCGCGTCTGGTCGCGAGCCTCGGCGACAAGCGCGTCCTCGTCCTGCGCAACCACGGCCTGCTCGTGACCGGAAGCGATGTCTTCAACGCCTTCCGCTGGATGTGGACGCTGCAGCGCGCCTGCGAGGTGCAGGTCGCGGCCGGCACATTGCCGGGCCCGAATGTCGCGCTGGACGACGAGGTCCGTCGCGCGTGCGCGGCCGACGCGCGTGAGTTCGAGCCGAAGGACCGGCTCGAGCGGATGCTGTTCGAAAGCGTCCTGCGGCGAACCGGCGTCAGCGCCGAGCAACTGGTCTGACAGGCGAAGCGGCAGAGGAGAAGCGATGACATCCGACGACGACGGCATCTTCCTGAAGAACTGCTGGTACGTGGCGGCGTGGGACCACGAGCTGATCGACGGCAGGAAGCTGGCGCGCACGATCCTCGAAAAACCTGTCGTCCTCTACCGGGGCGAGAGCGGCAGGGTCGTCGCGATGGACGACCGCTGCTGCCATCGCGGCGCGCCGCTGTCGATGGGGCGCGTCGAGGGCGACTGCATCCGCTGCATGTACCACGGCATGAAGTTCGACCCGTCGGGCAAATGCATCCAGATCCCCGGCCAGGATGTGATCCCGGCCAAGCTCGGCGTTCGCAGCTATCCCGTCGTCGCCCGCGACCATCTCGTCTGGATCTGGATGGGCGACGCGGCGAAGGCCGATCCCGCGCTCATCGTCGACTATCCGCCGCTCCGCGATCCCGGCTGGAAGGGCATGCCGGCCTACATGCACTACGACGCCAACTGGCTGCTGATCGTCGACAACCTGAGCGACTTCGCGCACCTTGCGTTCGTCCACACGAAGACGCTCGGCGGCTCCGAGGAGTACGCGTACCAGACGCGGCCGCTCAACATCGAGCGGCTGGCCGACGGCTTTCGCGTCGAGCGCTGGCACATGGACAGCACGCCGCCGCCGTTTCACAAGAAGGTGATCCGCGACAAGGAGGCCAAGGTCGACCGCCGCAACATCGGCCACATGCTGGTGCCCGGGATCTTCTTCCTCGAGTCGATGTTCGCCGCCGCCGGGACCGGCGCCGAGAAGGGCAACATCGCCGGCGCCCGCCAGTACCGCAACTGCCAGTTCATGACGCCGGAGACGCGCCGCAGCACGCACTTCTTCTGGAACTACCTGCACAACTTCGACCTCGACGACCCGAACATCGCCCTGTCGCTGTGCAACAGCCTGCGCGAAGGGTTCATGGAGGACAAGGCGATCATCGAGGCGCAGCAGCGGCTGTTCGACCGCGATCGCGAGACGACGCTGCTGGCGATCGCCGCCGACGCCGCGCTGGCGCATTTCCGGCGCGTCTTCGGCCAGCGGCTCGCCGCCGAGCGCGTCGAGCTGGCGGCGGCTGCCTGAGGTGGCGGCTTCCGGTCAGCCTGCGACCGGCGGCAGGAGCTTCTTCAGGACGTCGGGATCGACCGGCTTTTGCAG
>DASXIP010000075.1:0-7654 GCA_036497875.1 Caldimonas sp. | reverse complement strand
GGTGGCTCGATCGTGTCGAGCGGATCGAGCGCGTGCGCGAGCCGGGCGACGTCGAGCAGGCTCGGCACCGAGCGGCACCACGGGCAGAGCTCGTCGTCCTTGCCGATCTCGCCGCCGCAGTTGACGCATTCGATCCGGCCGCTGTCACGCAGAAGCCTGGCACGGTCGACGAGCGACATCGGCCGCAGCAAGCCCTTTTCCTGCAGGAACTGCGCAAACGACTGGTATGCGCCGTGGCGACGTCGGCATTGCAGTTGCGACGACTGGCCCCAGCGCGACAGGTTGTGGACAAGCTCGAGCGCGCCGTCGCAGCGCGGGCAGCGTGCGTCGGCGCGCAGCATCTCGTGCGGCAACGCGCGCGCCGCCGCCATCGCGCCAATCAGTTCGAGTAGCGCCGAGCCGCTGAGCTGGGCGGTCTCGGTGCCGTCAAACCAGACGAGGTCGCAGTTGCGGCAGAGGTCGACATCGACGCGCTGGCTGTAGTGGCCGACCAGCGCGAGACGCTGCATCGGCTGGCGGCAGTTGCCACATGCGAGCAGCGGCTCAGCGGGCGCCGGGACGGCGCTCATGAACTACGCGCCGACGCCCGCGGCATGCGCCTGCTGGTCCGCGTGGTAGCTCGAACGCACGAGCGCGCCAACGGCGGCGTGGCTGAAGCCCATCGCCTCGGCCTCGCGTCCGAACATGCAGAAGGTGTCGGGGTGGACGTAGCGGCGCACTGGCAGGTGGTGCGCGCTCGGCGCGAGGTACTGTCCGATTGTCAGCATGTCGACGCCGTGCGCGCGCAGGTCGCGCATCACCTGCAGGATCTCGTCGTCGGTCTCGCCGAGGCCGACCATGATGCCGCTCTTGGTCGGCACGCCGGGCGCGAACTCCTTGAACCGCTGCAGCAAGCCGAGCGAGGTCGCGTAGTCGGAGCCGGGGCGCGCCTCCTTGTAGAGGCGCGGCGCGGTCTCGAGGTTGTGGTTCATGACGTCGGGCGGCGCGCGTCCGAGGATCTCGAGCGCGCGGTCGATGCGGCCGCGGAAGTCGGGCGTCAGAATCTCGATCCGCGTCTCGGGCGAGAGCTCGCGCGTCTTCCCGATGCAGGCGACGAAGTGGCCGGCGCCGCCGTCGCGCAGGTCGTCGCGATCGACGCTCGTGATGACGACGTACTTCAGCTTCAGCGCTGCGATCGTCTTCGCGAGATTGATCGGCTCCTCGGCGTCGAGCGGATCGGGGCGGCCGTGGCCGACGTCGCAGAACGGGCAGCGCCGGGTGCACTTGTCGCCCATGATCATGAACGTCGCCGTGCCCTTGCCGAAGCACTCGCCGATGTTCGGACACGACGCCTCCTCGCACACCGTGTGCAGCCGGTGCTCGCGCAGGATCTGCTTGATCTCGAAGAAGCGCGAGCCCGGCGAGCCGGCCTTGACGCGGATCCAGTCGGGCTTCTTCAGCACTTCGCCCGCAGCGACGACGCGGATCGGGATCCGCGAGGTCTTCGCCTCGGCCTTCTGCTTCTGGGTCGCGTCGTAGGGGGCCGGGGTTGTCATCGCTGGCTGAGGGATGTGGCGAGCTTGGCGCCGAGCGTGCTCGCGGCCTCGTCCCACGAGGCGCGAACGCCGATTGTAGAAAGATCGATCGCTTTCAGCCCGGCGTGCCCGCACGGATGGATGCGCGCGAACGGCGCCAGGTCCATCGCGACGTTGAGTGCGACGCCGTGGTAGGTGCAGTGCCGGCTCACCTTGACGCCGATGGCGGCGATCTTGCCGAGGCCGGCGAACGGGTCGGCGCCAGCAGCCGGCGCAAGCACCGCGTGCCCCGACGGCGCGTCGAGGCGGACGTAGACGCCGGGCTCGCCGCGCACGCGATGGCCGATGACGCCGAAAGTCTCGAGCGTCTTGATCAGCGCCTGCTCGAGACGAAAGACGTATTCCTTGACGAAGATGCCGAGCCGGCGCAGGTCGACCAGCGGATAGGCGACGACCTGGCCCGGCCCGTGGTAGGTGACCTGGCCGCCGCGATCGCTGCGGACGACGTCGATCGCGCCGGCGTCGAGCACGTGCTCGTCCCTGCCGGCGATGCCTTGCGTGAAGACGGGCGGATGCTCGCAGAGCCAGACTTCGTCGGGCGTCTCTGCAGTGCGCGCCGCCGTGAAGGCGCGCATGGCATCGAACGCGAGGTCGTAGGCAACCGGGCCGAGCACCTTGACGATCATCGGCCGGCCGCCGCGGCGCCCTCTTTCAAAGCACGACCTTGACCATCGGGTGCGTCGACAGGGTCCGGTAGAGCTCGTCGAGCTGGGCCCGGCTGGTCGCGTTGACGGTGATCGTCACGCCGAGGTACTTCGCGCCGCTGCTCGGCCTGAGCTCGATCGCCGCGGCGTCGAAGCCAGGATCGAAGCGGCGCGCGATCTCGGTCACGGCGTGGACGAAGCCGTCGGCGTTCGCGCCCATCACCTTGATCGGAAAGCGGCACGGATACTCGATCAGCGACTGCTCGGCGGGGATGTCTTGCATCTGCGTGTTCATGCCGGCTCAGGTGGGGACGACGCGGCCGCCAGCAAGTGCGCGCCCCGATGTCAGATCGACTGCGTCAGCTTGGCGCGCTGATACGCCTCGTAGAGACGACCGTACACCGGGCCGGGCTTGCCGCGCAGCGCGCCGTGGCCGACGCCCTCGCCGTCGAGCGTCGTCACCGGCAGGATCTCCTTAGTCGCCGAGCTGAGCAGGATCTCGTCGGCAGCCATCACGTCCGACTCGGCGATCGGCCGCAGGTTGTAGGCGATGCCGCACTCTTCACACAGCTCCTTCATCAGCTCGACGCGGATGCCCTCGAGGACGTGTTCGCTCTTCGGCGGCCCAAGGAGCGCGCCCTCGTGGACGATCCAGACGTTCGACGCCGACGCCTCGGTCAGGTGGCCGGCGCGAAACATGATCGTCTCGACCGCGTCGCGGTCGGCCGACATCTGCCGCGCGAGCACGTTGCCGAGCAGCGAGATGCTCTTGATGTCGGCCCGCTCCCAGCGGAAGTCGCGCGCGCTGATGCAGGCGACGCCATGGTGGCGTTGCTCGCCCGAGGGCGGCTTCATTGCGCTCGCCATCATGAAGACGGTCGGCTCGAGGCTCGTCGGCATGACGTGATCGCGTGGTGCGACGCCGCGCGTCACCTGGAGGTAGACGAGTTGGTCGGTCGCGCCACCGCGCTCGGCAAGCGCTGCGATTAGCTTCCTGCAGCGCTCGAGCCACTGATCGCGCCCGTGCGGATTGGCGATCCGCAGCTTGGCCAGGCTGCGGCCGAGCCGCGCCATGTGCTCGTCGAAGCGGAACAGCTTCTTGGCGTAGACCGGAACGACCTCGTAGACGCCATCGCCGAAGATGAAACCGCGGTCGAGCACCGAGACCTTCGCCTCGGGCAGCGGCAGGTACTCGCCGTTGAGGTAGCAGAGCGTGTCGGGAAGTTGGGTCTGCATGGCGCCTCCTGGCCTGGACTCGATTGTGGTCGCCGATACGGTCATTTGATCCAGAGCCGGATCGCGTCCCACGCGCGGCCGAGGATGCCGCTCTGCTCGACCGGCTCCATGACCACCAGCGGCACGTCGGCGACCGGCGTGCCCGACGCCGTCGCGACGACTATCTTGCCGACGCGCTGGCCTTTCACGAGCGGCGCGATCAGCGGGTCGCTGCGCTCGATCCTGGTCTGGAGCTTGGCGCCCTCGCCCTTCGGCACGCTGACGTAGAGCGCGCCGCCGGGGCCGAGCTTGGCGACGCTGGCCGTTCCCTTCCACACCTGCGGAGTCACGATCGGCTTGCCGTCGTCGAACAGGCGCACGGTGTCGAACGCCTGGAAGCCCCAGTTGAGCAGCTTCTGGCTCTCGTTCGCGCGAGCCTCCATCGACGTCGTGTTGAGGACGACCGTCATGACCCGGCGCTTGCCGGCGCCGCCGGCAGGGCCGAGGTTGGGGAACTCGCGCTGCGCCGTTGCGAGCAGGCAGTAGCCCGCTGCCTCGGTGTAGCCGGTCTTCATGCCGTCGACCGTCGGGTCGCGGCGCAGCAGCAGGTTGCGGTTCGGCTGCGCGATGTTGTTGTACTTGTATTCCTTCATCGAGTAGTACGGAAAGTACTCGGGGAAGTCGCTGATGATGTGCGCCGCGATCGCGGCCATGTCGCGCGCCGTGCTGGTGTGGCCCGGCTGCGTGAGGCCGGTGACGTTCTTGAAGGTGGTGTTCTTCAGGCCCCACGCCTGGGCCTGGCGGTTCATCATGTCGACGAACACTTCGACGCTGCCGGCGACACCTTCGGCGAGCGCGACCGAGGCGTCGTTGCCGCTCTCGACGATCACGCCCTTGAGCAGCTCGTCGACCTTGGGCGTCATCGTCGTGTCGATGAACATCAGCGAGCCGCCGCCCTTGCGCTCGGCCCAAGCGAGCTTGGAGACCGGCAGCGTCTGCTCGAGCGTCAGCTTCTTGTCCCTCAGCGCCTGGAAGACGAGATAGGCGGTCATCAGCTTGGTGAGCGACGCCGGGTCGGATGGAGCGTCGGCGTTGCGCTCGGCGAGCGTCTGGCGGGTCGTCAGGTCGACGACGAGGTAGCTCTTAGCGGCAACCTCGGGTGGCTGGATCGCCTGCGCGGCGGCGATGCCGGTGAAGACGACGAGGGCGATGGTCGCGAAAGCGCGCGAGAAAAGACGGGGCAAGGACATTGGAGACGGAGGCAAGGTGGGAAGGGAATGAAACGGAGACTGCGCTCAGACCGCCGACAGGTCGCGCAGTTCACGGACGAGGACTTTCTTGAGCGAAGCGATCTGGCCATGGAAGAAATGGCCGATGCCGGGGAAGACGATCACCGGCAGGCTCTGCGGCCGCGCCCATGCAAACAACGCCGCGAGCGAGACGAGTTCGTCGTTCTCGCCGTGGACAACGATGGTGTCGGCCGGCACGTCGCGCACCGTCTGTTTCTCGACCGACGGGGCGACGAGGATGAGCCGGCGCAGCCCGGCGTCGGCGGCGAGCCGCGCAGCGGCCTCGACCGCGACGTAGCCGCCGAACGAGAAGCCGCCGAGCACGAGCGGCTTGCCGGCGAACTCGTCGCGCCGGCGCCAGGCATCGATGACGGCGAGCGCGTCGTCGACCTCGCCGCGGCCGTCGTCCCAAGCGCCTTCCGAAGCGCCGACGCCGCGAAAGTTGAAGCGCACGCTCGCCCAACCGACGTCGATGCAGGCGCGGGCGATCGTCTGCGCGACCTTGTTGTCGAGCGTGCCGCCGCCCTGCGGATGGGGATGGCAGACGACGGCGAGGCCGAGCGGAACAGCGGCCGGGCGGTCGACCGCACACTCGATGCGGCCGGCCGGCCCGGCGATCTGCTCGCGAACCGTACGCGGGGTCATGGCGCGGTCGGGGAGCTAGTGGCCGACGTCGGGCGGCAGCAGCAGGCGCTTGACGACCTCGCCGTGCAACAGGTGCGAGTCGACGATCTCGTCGATGTCGCTCGTGTCGACGTAGGTGTACCAGACGCCCTCGGGGTAGACGACCGCGACCGGGCCGCCGGAGCATCGGTCGAGGCAGCCCGACCTGTTGACGCGGATCTTGCCCGGGCCGAGCAGGTTCTCCTTCTTCATGCGCGACTTGCAGTGGTCGAAGCCTTCGAGCGCGCCGTTGTGGGCGCACGACTTCTCGCCGTTCTCACGGTCGTTGAGGCAGAAGAAGATATGTCGCTGGTAGTAGGGATCCGGCATGCGGGGAACGTCGGGGTGGCTCGGCGAAAAGGGCGAAGCCTACACGCCCGGGCGAACCCCTGTGGGTCAGAGGCTCTCGCCGGGATCGAAATCGAGCTCGACCTTGGCGCCGTTCGGGTCGTGGCAAAACAGCTGCCAGGTCCCCGACTCCTTCTGCCGCCTGAGGTCGTAGCGGATGCCGGCGGCGTCGAAGCGCGCCTTCACGCCCTTCACGTCCTTCGCCGTGAACGCCATGTGGTCGATGACGCCGGCGCGCTGCGCTGGCGGCGCGCGGTCGAAGTAGAGGTGGACGAGCGCCTGCGGACCGTCGCCGTAGAGCCAGGCGCCGTCGAACCCGAGGTCGGGGCGATGGCCGACGTTCAAGCCGAGCACGCCGACGTAGAAATCGAGCGTCTTCTGCCGGTCTTCGGCGATGACGGTGAAGTGATTCATGCCGACGATCATTCGCGGTCTACTCGTGACAGTGTGGCCGATGCTCAGGCGACCAGGACCAGCGCGCCCATGGTGCGCCGCGATTCGAGACGGGCGTGCGCATCGGCCGCGGCCGAGAGCGCATGGCGCTCGACCGGCGGCGCCTTCAGCGTGCCGTCGGCGAGCGCATCCCAGACGCGCCGGGCGCGTTCGACGAGGCTCGCGTTCGTCGCGACGTAGTCGAACACCGCGGGGCGCGAGAAGGTGATCGACTTCGTCACCAGCTCGTCGGTCGAGATTGGCTTCAGCGGACCGCTGGCCTGGCCGATGCTGATCCAGTGCCCGCGCCGCGCGAGCGCGGCGAAGTTCTCGTCACGCGCGGCGTCGCCGATGCCGTCGACGAGGACGTCGACGCCGTCGAACTGCTTCTGCACGGCATCGGCGAAGCGATGCTCGCGGGTGACGATCGGGTGCTCGCAGCCGTACTCGCGCGCGAGGCGCGCCTTGTCCTCGCTCGAGACGGTGCCGATCACGGTCGCACCGAGCCGGCGCGCCCAGTGGCTGACGAGAAGGCCGACCCCGCCCGCAGCCGCGTGGATGAGGATGCGCGTCCCGGCGCGAACGTGGCCGAGGTCGCGCAGCAGCAGATCGGCGGTGATCCCTTTCAGCAGCGTTGCCGCCGCGAGCTCGTCCTCGATCTCGGTCGGCAGGCGGACGACCCAGGCGGCAGGAACCGTGCGCACATTGCAATAGGCGCCGGGGCTCGAGCCGAGATAAGCGACACGATCGCCCGGCAACAGGCCGTTCACGCCCGCGCCGACGTCGACGACGGTGCCGGCGGCCTCCATGCCGGGAACGCCGGGCAGCGGCAGGAGCGCCGGGATCCAGCCCTTGCGCAGGTAGACGTCGAGATAGTTGACGCCGATCGCGCGCTGACGGATGCGGACCTCGCCGGGCGCCGGCGCCGCCGCTTCGCCGCCGTCGGCCTCGAGCACTTCCGGCCCGCCGTAGCGATGGACGACGGCGCGTCGCGCCGGCAGCGGCAGGCTCGTCGGCAGTGCCGCGCCGGCAGTGCCGCGCAGGTCGCCGCCCTGGCTCAGATAGCGGCGCAGGTTCGCGAAGCCCGCTTCGTAGACGTCGCGCGCGACCATCTCGTGCAGCTCGCGCTCACGGCCCGGCGGCGTCGCGAAGGTCGATTCCCAATGCCAGAACGTGCGATCGCCGTCGGTCACCGGCTTCAGCGTCACGGTCGCGACGTAGCGGTCGAGCGGCACCGTCGCCTCGACGATGCAGTAGGTGCTCATGTGCTCGCTGTCGGAGAGTGTGAGCAGCTGCTCGCGGATCCGGTTGCCGTCCTTCAGCGCGAAGCTGCGCACGCAGCCGACTTGGTCGCCGCGCTCGTCGCCTTCGATCCGGCTCGCGGCGACGACGTCGTGCCAGCGGTCGTGGCTGTTGAAGTCGCGCAGCACCGCCCAGACGCGCGCGATGGGCGCGTCGATCACGGTCGAGCGGACGACGTGCTGCAGCA
>DASXIP010000074.1:0-2986 GCA_036497875.1 Caldimonas sp. | reverse complement strand
GCGCTGGGTGCGGCCCTTCGAGATCTTCAGCCGCGCGCTCGGCATGCCGGGCGCGAACGAGGCCGACCCGAGCCCGCTGCTCGCCGTCGTCGTGCCGCTGATGTTCGGCTACATGTTCGGCGACGTCGGCCAGGGACTCGTGCTTGCGGTCGGCGGCTGGTGGTGGCGACGGCGTACGCCGATCGCGCGCCTCGTGATGGTGGGCGGCGTCTCGGCGGTTGCGTTCGGCCTCGTGTTCGGAAGCGTCTTCGGCCTGCACGGCTTGGTGCCGGCGCTCTGGCTGCATCCGCTCGACGCGCCGTTGTCGGTGCTGCTCGCGCCTCTGGTCGGCGGCGCCGTACTGCTGACGCTCGGCCTCGCGCTCGGTGCACTGCAAGCCTGGTGGCGCGCTCAATCGCGCGATTGGCTGCTCGGCGACGCCGCACATCTGGTCGTCTACCTCGCGCTCCTCGCGAGCTTCCGGACGTCGGTCGGCCTCATGGTCGCCGCCGCTGGCGCGGCCTATGCGGTCATCGGCGGCGCGATGCGCGGGCGCAGCATCGGCGCTGGCCTCCGCGCGCTCGGCGAGCTCGCCGAGAAGACGGTTCAGATCCTCATCAACACGCTTTCGTTCGCGCGCGTCGGCGCGTTCGCGCTCGCGCATGCCGGACTTTCCTCGGCCGTCGTCGCCCTCATGGATGCGGCCGACGCGGTGGTCGTCAAGGCGCTCGTGCTGGTCGTCGGCAACGTCTTCGTGATCGTGCTCGAAGCGATGGTGGTGTCGATCCAGACCACGCGTCTCGTGCTGTTCGAGTTCTTCACGCGCTTCCTGCAGGCGCAGGGACGTGCCTTCCGGCCACTGCCGCCGCCCCCATCCGTCGTCCAGGAGTCCCGATGAAACAACCCCAGAAGCTGCCGCTCTCGCTGATCGGCCTCGTCCTGCTGCTCGGATCGGCGTCGACCGCGTTGCTGCTCGCGGCGCCGCACGCCATGGCGGCCAGCGACGCACCCGTGATCGCCAAGTCTCTAGCCGATGCCGGCTGGCTATTCATCGCTGCGGCCCTCGCGACCGGACTGTCGGCGCTCGGAGCCGGGTTCGCCGTCGCGCGCATCGGCACCGCCGCCGTCGGTGCATTGGCCGAGAAGCCGGACCTCTTCGGCCGCCTGCTGATCTTCATCGGCCTCGCCGAAGGCATCGCGATCTACGGGCTGATCGTGTCGATCCTCATCCTCAACCGGCTCGGCTGACGAAGGCGATCGATGACGGCGCCGATCTACCTGGGCGACGAGGTCAGCGCGGCCGGCTACCGCCTGGCCGGCGCGCAGGTGCACGTGCCCGAGCCCGGCGCTTCGAGCGCCGCGCTCGCGCGGGCGTTGGCCGATGCGCCGCTGGTGCTGCTGTCGGCCGCGGTTGCTGCCCGCATCGGCGACACCGCGCTGCGGTCGGCGCTCGCGGCCACCGCGCCGCTCGTGTTCGTCGTGCCCGACACCCTCGGCACGACGCCAATGCCAGACGTCGCCGCGCGCATGCGCGCGCAACTCGGCCTCGAAGCATGAACGCACCCTCCGGCATGGCCGACGTCGCGCGCCAGACGCAGGCGCTGATCGACCTGATCGAGGCCGACCGCGCACGCCAGTGCGGCGGCGTCCTTGACGAGGCGAACGGGCGTGCGTCGAGCGTGCGCGCCCAGGCCCGCGGCGACGCCCGCACTCGCGTGCGCCAGGTCTTCAGCGAGCAGCGGCAACGCCTCGAGCGTGAGCTCGCCGCCGCGCGGGCGCGACTCGCCACGCATCGACGCCTGCACGAGCAGCGACGCACGGCCGCCCTCCTGCAGCTCGCCTGGGATCGATTGCCTGCCGAGCTGCAGTCCGTGTGGCAGCAGGCAACCGCGCGCGCGGCGTGGGTCGCTCAGCTGGTCGCGTATGCACGCGCGCGGCTCCAGCCCGGGCTCTGGCGGATCGCGCACGCGCTCGACTGGCCGGCCGACGAGCGCGAGGCCGTGCGCGCGTCGCTCGGCGCCGCTGCGCCCATCGAACCGCGCTTCGAGGCGGATCCATCGATCGCCGCAGGCCTCAAGGTGGTTGACGGCAGCAACGTCATCGACGGCACGCTCGCCGGAGTGCTCGCCGACCGCCCCGACGTCGAAGCCCGGCTGTTGCGGCTCCTGGAGGCGATGACGTGAGTATCGCCATCGTGCGGCAGATCGCGGGCCCGGTGCTGCGCGCGGCGGCGCGCGGGCCGTTCGCCATGCGTGAGGCCGTGCGCGTCGGGCCGCGCGCGCTGCTTGGCGAGGTGGTGCGCATCCACGACGACGAGATCGAGGTGCAGGTCTACGAGGACACCGTCGGCCTGCGCCCGGGCATCGAGCTGCGCGGCGACGGCACGCCGCTCTCCATCCGCGTCGGCCCCCACCTGCTCGGGCACATCTTCGACGGGCTGCTGCGTCCGCTGTCCGCCACCGGCTCCGCGTTCCTCGAGCCCGGCATGCGGCCGGCCGATGCGACGCGCTTGCACTTCGAGCCCGCTGTTCGCGTCGGCGCGCTGCTGGCGCCGGGCGCCGTGCTCGGCGAAGCGCGACCCGCGCAGGGCGCGGACGGGCGCGCCCAGCGCTGCACCGCGCCGCCCGACGTGTCGGGCGTGGTGCAGTCGGTCGCGAGCGCCGGTGCATACGCCGACGACGCGCCGGTCTGCACCGTGCGCCAAGGCGACGGCAGCCTGCGCGAGCTCGCGATGAGCCACGTCTGGCCGGTCCGTCAGCCGCGGCCGGTCGTGCGCCGCGTGCCCGCGCGTGCGCCGCTCGTGACCGGCCAGCGCATCCTCGATGCGCTCTTTCCGGTGGCACAGGGCGGCAAGGCCGCGATCCCCGGCGGTTTCGGCACCGGCAAGACGGTGCTGCTCGAGGCGTTGGCCAAGGGCTGCAACGCCGACGTCATCGTCTACCTCGGCTGCGGCGAGCGCGGCAACGAGATGGCCGGCGTGCTCGACGAGTTCCCGAAGCTGGTCGAC
>DASXIP010000073.1:0-1536 GCA_036497875.1 Caldimonas sp. | reverse complement strand
GCTCGATCGCGTTCCCGGCTACACCGTCGTCGAGATCATGCACAAGGCGCTCGCGCCCGACAGCGATCCGCACAAGGTTCGCGGCATGTACATCATGGGCGAGAACCCGGCGATGAGCGACCCCGACCTGAACCACGCGCGGCACGCGCTGGCCTCGCTCGAGCATCTCGTCGTGCAGGACATCTTCATGACCGAGACGGCGTGGCTCGCCGACGTCGTGCTGCCCGCGAGCGCGTGGCCGGAGAAGAGCGGCACCGTCAGCAACACCGACCGCATGGTGCAGCTCGGCCGGCGCGCGCTCGACATGCCGGGCGACGCCAGGCTCGACCTCTGGATCATCCAGGAGATCGCGCGTCGGGTCGGTCTCGATTGGCGCTACCCCGGCGCCGACGCCGGCGTCGCCGCGGTCTACGAAGAGATGCGCCAGGCGATGCACGGCGCGATCGCCGGCATCACCTGGGAGCGCCTGCAGAGCGAGGACAGCGTCACCTATCCTTGCCTGAGCGCTGACGATCCGGGGCGGCCGATCGTCTTCGACGACACCTTTCCGACACCCGATGGCCGCGTCAAGCTCGTTCCGGCCGACATCATCCCGGCCAACGAGCGGCCCGACGCCGACTTCCCGTTCGTCCTCATCACCGGCCGCCAGCTCGAGCACTGGCACACCGGCAGCATGACGCGGCGGGCCAGCGTGCTCGACGCCATCGAGCCGATGGCGACGGCGTCGATGCACGGCCTCGACATCACCGCACTCGGCCTTGGCGCCGGCGACGTCGTGACCTTGCGCTCGCGCCGCGGCGAGGTGGCGCTGCACCTGCGCCGCGACGACGGCACGCCGCGCGGCGCCGTCTTCGTTCCGTTCGCCTACTACGAAGCCGCCGCCAACCTGATGACCAACGCCGCGCTCGATCCGTTCGCCAAGATTCCGGAGTTCAAGTACTGCGCGATCCAGGTCTCGCCCGGCGGGACGACGAACGCCAGCCCGGGCTACGGTACCGGCTCGCCCTGAGCGCGGGGCGATCGCCGAGACGACTGCCGGCACCGGAGGAGCAGGTCTAGACTGCCCCTGTGGAAAGCGAACAGGCAAGCCGACCGACGGCGCGACCGGCGATCACGGTGGCGGTCGTGATCGAGCGCGAGCGCGAACCGAACAAGTTCGAGGACTGGCGGTTCCGGGTCGTCGACGTCGTCCCGAACGAGGACGCCTTCGGCAGCGAGCCGCGTGTGCTACGCGACGACGGCAAGCTCCGGCAGACGCTCTATCCCGGCTTCACGCTCGAGCTTTACCGCGACCAGGCGCAGGGTTATTTCCTCAATCTGAGCTCGGGCGCACCGGTGTGGTTCGTTGTCTGGCGCGTCGACGACGACGATCCGTCGCGCGCCTGGCCGGAGACTGTCAGCGTGTCGTACGACGAGGCCGGCCGCTGGCTCGACGCGCAGGAGCGGGTCGACAACGTGCCGCTCGGCGCCGACGTCGCCGCCTGGCTCCAGGCCTACACCGACGCGACCTACCGCCCCGAGCCGAAAGAGCGGCGC
>DASXIP010000072.1:0-10593 GCA_036497875.1 Caldimonas sp. | reverse complement strand
ACACGATCGTGCTGGCCCTGCTGATCAATATCAGCGCAAGTCTGTTTTGATCGGGACCGCTTGCATGGACACTGCCGGCCAACGACCGGATCGTCGATGCGCAACGAACGCTGGGGCCAGAAAGCGGCGGGATGAGGCGCTGCTCGGCCAAGCGGCACTGTGGAGTTGAAGTTGACCCGCTTTCGTGGACAACTTACCGTGAACGGAGAAGGAGTCCGCAATGCCCACTACCAAGCCGCCATATCCGGCGGAATGCCGACAATAGATGCGGTTCTCACCGAGCGCATCCGGCTGCTGCACGCTGCATCCGACGACATCTACGGCAGCCGCAATATCCACGCCGAGCTGCGCGATGAAGGCACTCGCGTGGGCAGGAAGCGCGTTGCCAGGCTGATGCGTTCGGCCGGCCTGCGCGGCGTCAGCTGCCGACGAGCCTGGGTCACCACGACACGGCGCGATGCGAGGCAGCGGCCGGCATCCGATCGACTGCGCGATCAGTGTCGGATCAGGCGTCCGCATCAGCGCGCCGACGATCACCGACAGGGCCGCAGCCTCGGCGGGCGGTCGCGCCCACCGAGCGAGTGCCGCTCGCCGGTCAAGCCGCCGCGGGCATGCGCTGCCAGCGCGGCAGCGCGAACGTCGCGGCGGACTCGCACGGCGCGGCCGGCAACCACGGATCGCGGTCCTCGCCGCCGAACGCCTGCACCAGGAAGTCGACGAACGCGCGCGTGCGCGCGGGGATGTGCTTGCGCGTCGGCAGGCCCGCGTAGATCGTGGTGGCGAACAGGTGCCAGCCCGGCAGCACGCGCTCGAGCGCATGCTCGAGCAGCGCGTCCTCGGCGACGAACGACGGCAGCCCGGTGATGCCCATGCCCGCGAGCGCTGCGGTGTAGAGCGTGTTCGTGTGCATCGTGCGCAGCGCCGGCGATTGCGGCACGATGGTGTGCGACTCGCCGACGCCGTCGGTCGCGTCCGCCGCGAGGCGATGGAAGGTGATGTCGCGCAGAAAGCCCGGCACCAGGGTTTCGTGCTCGGCCAGCTCGCGCGGGTGCTGCGGGCGACCGCGCCGCTCGAGGTACTCGGGCGACGCGCACGCGATCAGCTCCGAGCGCGCGAGTCGGCGTGCGATGAAGCTGCCGTCGAGCGGCTCGCGTCCTTCGGTGAGGATGGTGACGTCGAAGCCGTCGTCGACGCTTTCGACCGGCCCCGACACCGTCAGCTGCACGCTCACTGCGGGATGGCGCGCCCGGAAGACCGGCAGCTGCTTGGCGAGCTGGTGCACGGCGAAGGCCGGCGAGCACAAGACGCGCAGCTGGCCGCGTGCCTCCGTCGTCGACGCGCTCGCGATCGACTCGGCGTCGTCCACCGCTGCGAGGATCTGCCGCACCCGCTCGAGATAGGACTTGCCGATGTCGGTGAGAAAGAGCCGCCGCGTCGTGCGATTGAGAAGCCGCGCGCCGAGGTGCTCCTCGAGCTCAGCCACGAGGCGCGTCACCACCGCGGGCGAGATGTCGAGCGCGCGCGACGCGGCGGCGAAGCTGCCTTCGTCGACGACGCGGGCGAACACCCGCATGCCATGCAACCGATCCATCGATGTCCTCGTCGAGTCTCAGATCGTTGTCGATTTCGCAATGCCAGATTCGTGCGCGGGCCGTTTATCCATTCGCTGTCAACGCCTACCCTTTCGCGTATCGATGAGCCGATGGGCGACTCAGCGATGCAGGCCCGGAACGCGCGAGCGCGGCCCCGCCGCCCTCAACCGCCCGATGCTCGAAAGGATCGCAATGAACACCAAGCTTCTGTTTGCCACCGCGATGGCTCTCGCCGCCGCCAGCACCTGTGCGCTGGCCGACCAAGCGCCCGTTTCCCGCGCGGCCGTGATCGCCGACACTCAGCAGGCTGTGCGCGCCGGCAAGCTGCACCGCACCGACTACGACGACGAACTGGCCGCGCGGCCGGCGCCCGGCTCGCAAACCACGCGTAAAGACGTCGTCGCCAAGCTGAAGGCGCCTCGCGACGCGCGAATCGTCGGCCCGCTCCGCAGCGGCAGCTACAACCCATGGGGAACCGAGACGATGCGCGATCCGATCTACGCACGTGCGGAGGTCAAGGCCGAGGTGCTCGAGGCACGTGCAGAGCACACGCTTCACCCCGCGGGCGAAGCCGGCGATCTGGAACTCGCATCCGCGCCGCGCCGCGAGGTGCCCGCGTTCCTGGCGGGTCGCCTGAAGCGCAGCGGCAGCTGAGTGCACGGTGCGCGCCGTCAGGGCGCGCGCCACCTGTGCGGCTCGACCGTGCTCCCCGTTTGCGCTCGCGACCGGTGCGGGCATGTCAGTGCCGTACCGGCGAGACGCTGAAGCGGATGAAGGTGCCCGCGGTGGCGAGCGCCTGCGCCAGTGTCGCTGGCGCTGCCGCCTGGGTGCGGTCGAGGGCCAGCACCTGGAAGCGCCAGACCATGAGGTCGTCGGCATACGAGACGTTCAGCGTCTCGCGCAGGATGGCGTAGCCGCGACTTTGCGCTTGCGCTTCGACTTCGTCGTAGCCGGGCGCGTTGTCGACCGACGAGGCCAGCGTGACGTCGAGCCGGGCCCGCGCGGGCAGCCGCTGCTCGATGCGCTGCAGCCACGTCATGGCGAGCATACACAGCACCGCGAGCACGATGGCCGCGGGATAGAAGCCGACGCCCACCAGCACGCCAATCGCGGACGACGCCCAGATCGACGCCGCAGTCGTCAGGCCGGTCACGCTGAGCCCGTCCTTGACGATCACGCCGGCGCCGAGGAAGCCGACGCCGGTGACGATGCCCTGCACGACCCGCGTCGCATCGGCCGGCCCGGATCCTTGACTGCCGCCGAACCAGAGCGGAGCCACGCCGACGAAGACGGTGAGTGCCGCGGACGCCATACACACGAGGCCGTAGGTGCGCATGCCCGCGGCACGCCCCTGGTACGAGCGTTCGTAGCCGACGAGCATGCCGAGCAGCAGCGCGCCAAGCAAGTGGAGCGCGATGAAGACGTTGGCGGCGAGCACGTCACCGCTCCAGAAACGCCCGAGATTGGCAAGGACCATGGTGTGCGAGGCCGCGGCGATCAGTCCCGCTTGCCAGTGGAGATGCGCGAGCTAGTTCGCCCGGCTGATCGTGAAGCGCTCGACACCGATGCCGAGGTCAAGGCCGTTGCCCTTGCCCGCGAGCGCGAGCGACACCCCGCCCTTCGTCAGGAGTTGCGCCGGCCCGGACTTCATTGCGGCGGCATCCACGCCGGTCTGCGCGTAGCTGCCGATCACATCGGAGATGCGGTGCACGTGACCGAAGTTGCCGGTGCCAGTGGCGATCTTCGACTTGGCGATGCTCAGGCCGAGGCCACGGGCCTCCACGACGACCGGAATCGCGGTGCCGTCGGCGCAACTGACCATGCCGGTGCCGTCGGCGCGTTCGTAGATCGTCCAGTTCCCCTGAAGTTGGAAGCGGATCGTGCACTCGATGCCGGTGGCATCTTCGGCGAACACCGACGAAGTGCCCAGCAGAGCTACCGCCAGGGCGACGAGGGCAGGCCAGGCGAGCCGCCAGGAGCCGATCTTCACGTGGGATTTGTCCTTTGGATCGCTCACGTCCCGACCTTCGAGATCCGCGTGCCGTTGACGTTGGCTCCCGCCATCAGGCCTGCGTTGGTGAGGGGAAAGGCGACGACGCCGTTGTCACTGAACGTCTCGAGGCGACCGTTCGCGCCGACCCGGCCGAGCGCGAGCGACGCATCGGCGCCAGCGGTCCAGCCGTCGCTGTTCTGGAAACGGTCGAGCGCTTCCTGGCTGAGGAACATCAGCACCAGCGACTGCGACTGCAGGCCGGCCTGGACACCGAGCGAGACGCTCGTCACCTTGTAGTTGCCGACGATGCGGCCATCGACGACGAGCGCGCCCCGGCCGTACTCGCCGCCGACGATGACGCCGGCGTCGACGACGCGCGGAAACACCAGGACGCCCCTCGCCTTCTCGGCGAGTTCCTGCGAGCCCGGCACGCTCGTGTAGAGGGCGGACATCGTCGTGGCGATGCCGTCTTCCATGCTGCGGGGCTTTTCCCCCGCCGCGAAGCCGGGCGAGCTGTTGGTCACGCAGCCGCTCAGGCCGACGAGCGCGATGGCGGCCGACGCGGCGGCGGTGATCAGGAATTGGCGTTTCATGGAGATCTCCCTTGGTCCCTTGGTATTGGAATGGCGCGCCGAGGCGTGCACGTGGTTGAAGACTGATTCGGCCTGGGGCTAGCCCCGTGCGATGAAGCGGTCGGCGCGCGCGGCCTGCAGCACGCCGCCAGCGTCGCCGTCGAGGACGTCGATCGGCGCCTCATCGGCGAGCCAGCTGTTCGGCAGCGCGAACCAGGTCGTGAGGTCCCAGTCGTCGAAGGCTCCGTCGAACTCGTCGAGAACCGCCGAGACCGCCGGACGCACGGTCATGTCGGAACGGTCGAACTGAAACATCGGCAGCACATAGTCGCCGTGCCACGCGAAGCTCACGACACTGCGCTCGACGATCCATCGCGCGAGCATCGCGATCGGCTGCGAGGTGCGCCGCCGCATCATGAACGTCACTTCGTCGCCGCTGGCGAGACCGCCGGCTCGGCGGTAGGCAGCGAGCACTGCGCCAGCACGCGCATCCGCATCGGCAGCCCATGCCGACGCGGGCGGTCGGATGCGCTGCTCCGTCGCCGGGCCGTACGCTCCGAGCCGGCTAACGAAGGGCCACGCCGGGCGCGGCGCGCGCGGGACGCGTCGGGCGCTGGCGCGCGAGAAGAGGAGGGCGGGCGGCGCCTGCGGGGTCGTGATCATGCGAAGGTTCCTTTCGTGGGTGACACCTTAGATGCGACGCGCCACCAAGTCGTGAGCGCGCCGTCGAGGAAACGTCGCGTTTCGGTCGGTGCCGGGGACGTCGGCGCCGCCGATGCGATGGCGACCACATCACGACCATTCGCTGACGACGGCACTCGAGGCGCGGCGTACGCTTCCTAGATCCGTCACCGCGGTGACACTCGGCCTGGACATCGCCATGCAACGCTCCGCTCTCGTCGCCGCCGTGGCGATCGCTTTCACGGCCGGCGCCTGCGGCGCGCGCCCGTCGACCGAAGTCGAACCGTCGCCCGCCGCGCGGGCCCAGGTCGTCGAAGCCAATCTGATCGGCGTCTCGACGAGTCCGGCACCGCGCGGCCTGCAGATCGTGAGCTATCGCGGCGCGGTGGCGCGCGTCGCTCCCTCGGTAGTGACGGTCTACTCCGCGCACGTGCTGAAGGGCGAGAAGGCGAGCTCACCCAAGGTGAACGTCCTCGGCCTCGGCTCGGGCGTCGTCGTCGATCGTGACGGCGACGTCGTCACCAACTACCACGTCGTCGAGGACGCGACCGAGCTGGCGATCGCGCTCGCCGACGGCACCGTCGTGCCGTGTCGCGTGATCGGCGTCGACGAGGAATCGGACCTCGCCCTGCTGCACGTCGAGGGCGTCGCCCTGCAGCCGATCGTGATCGCCGACATCGAGGACGTCGAACCCGGCGACGTCGTGCTCGCGGTGGGCAACCCGCTCGGCGTCGGTCAGTCGGTCACGCAGGGCATCGTCAGCGCGATCGTGCGCAAGGGCGCGCGCCCGGTCGAGAACTTCATCCAGACCGACGCCGCGATCAATCCTGGAAATTCGGGCGGCGCGCTGGTCGACACCGCGGGCCGGCTGGTCGGCATCAACGTCCTCATTCTGTCGCACAGCGGCGGGTCCGAAGGCATCGGCTTCGCGATCCCGGTCGACCTCGTGCAGAGCGTGGTCGCGTCGCTGAAGACGCATGGCCGCGTGGTGCGCGGCCGGCTCGGCTGGGCGGTCGCCGCCGTCCCGAGCGGCGATGGTGCGCTGGTCGTCGCCGTCGACGGCGACGGCCCGGCGCGTCGCGCCGGCATCGTGCCTGGCGACGTCGTCGTTCGCGTCGGCGCCCGGCGTGTGCAGCGCCAGCTCGATGCCGCCGACGTCGTCCTGGGAAGCGGTCCCGGCACACGCGTGCCGGTGGAGATCATGCGCCGCGGCGTGGCTGCGACGCTCGACGTCGAGCTGGCGCCGGTGCCGGCGCCGAACAACGGCTCCTGATCAACGGGCGCTCGGCTCGACCGCCGGCATCGCCAGCTCGGCGCCGATCAGCACGCGGGCGTACAGGTAGCTCTCGCGTTCGCTCTCGCTGAGCGCATCGAGGTCGACGCGACCCGCGGGGTCGCACGGAAAGACGTAGCCACGACCGGGTCGAAAGAGCGAGCGGAAGCGCAGCTCGTAGCGGGTTTGCATGCAGGAAGTGCTCATCGTGATCTCCTCGTCGGCGCGCCGGGGTGTGCGTCGGCGCGGAAGACAAGTTACGCGGCGCAGCTCGCGAAGTCGTTAGCGCGCAGTCGAAGATCGGTCGCCATTTGGTGACTGGCTCGCCAGCGCACCGTCGAGCAATGCGACGCGCGCCGGCTCAGCCGCGGCCCCTCAGCGCGGGGCTTCGCACTGCAGCTCGGCGACGATCGCATCGGCGAGCTGCGAGAGCGCTTCACTGCTGGCGCTCGCCACCGCCTGCGCCGTGGCGGCGGCGGTCGCGACGTGCGCGGCCGTGCGCCCGGCATGGCTGCGGCCGCTCGCGCGACACGCGAACGACCAGCGCGCGTCGAGGTGCAAGCCGTCGCGCCCGGGATCGAGCGCCATGAACTCGACCGTGAGCTCTGCATCGGCGCGCCGGCCGTCGCCCGCGATCAGCACGTTCGACGAGCCGAGGCGCTGCGCGAGAGCATCGCGCAGGACGCGCGTCACGCCGTCGGAAGGTCGCTCTGCCCATTCGGTGCGATCGGCGACGACGAGCATCTGGCCGTCGCGTCCGACGACGACCGGGTAGCCGTCGAGATAGACCGGCAGCCGGACGTGGCGCAGGCGCACCGTGATGGCGGAGTCGGGCGTGGCGCGATCCCCGCGGGCCTCGGCCGACGGCAGCGCGACGAGGGTCGGTGGCGACGACGCGCACGCGGCGATGCCGAGTGCGACGCAGGCCGCCAGAAACGGTGCAAGGCGCTTCACATTCATCTCCCGCGAACGAGCACTGAGGGGTCGCGATCGACGCGATCAGCGACGTTGCGCAGCCGCGCCGCGGTCGCCGCGAGGTCGTCGGCGGCCTGCTGCAGCTGCGTCACCATCGGCCCTTGCGGATCGAGCAGCACGCGCGTGTTCTCGATCGAGCCGTCGGCGCGGCCGAGCGTCGCGCGCATCGCGACGAGCGTGCTCGTGCTCTCGCGATCGAGGTCGGCGGTCAGCGTTTGCACCGACGACAAGGTCTTCTGTAGCGCCACCGCGCTGTCGCCCACCGCTCCCCGCCCGGTGCGCGAAAGCGCGGTGACTTCGCGGTCCACGGTGCCCAGGGTCTGCCGGATCGATGCCATCACGACCGGCGCTTCGTGCAGGGTCTGGCGGAGGGCCGGGTCGTTCAGCAAGGAATCGAGCGACGTGACGGTATGCTGGAACGCATCGATCGCGCCGGCGATGTCGACCGCCTGCAGTTGCTTGGTGAGCGCCGCGAAGTCGCCGGGCACCGTCGGCACCTCTGGAACGTCGGTTCCACCGACGACGGAGGTCTGCACGCCGTTGCGAAACGCCAGCTCGACGCTGAGTCTTCCGGTGATCAGGCTCTCCTTGACCAGCTGTGCCGCGAGGCCGCGTTGCAGCAGCGTCGGCATCAGCTCGGCGTCCGACAGCCGCGATGCGCCGTAGATCGCGACCCGATCCGGCACCAGCTCCATGTTTACCTGGATGATCGGTTGGTTCGCGCTGACACGAACACCGAGCGACGTCACCTGGCCGACCGGCACGCCGAGGAACGTGACGGTCGAGCCGATCTGCAGCCCGGTCACCGTTCCGGGGAAGAACGCGACCGTGCGCACGCGGCTCGAGGTGAGCGTGCCGGCGCTGAAGAACAGGATGCCACCGACGAGCAGGGCGAGCGCAGCCAGCACGAAGGCACCGACGACGACGGGACGTTTGTTCATGCGGCCTCCAATTGCGGTGCGCGCGTGCGCAGGAACTCGCGCACCTTCGCGCTCTCGGCGCCTCTTGCGAGCTCGCCGGGTGCACCGAGCGCAACCGGACGGTGGGCTTCGCCGTCGAGGAAGAGCATGCGGTCGGCGATCGTGTAGAGGCTCTCGAGCTCGTGGGTGACGAGCACGACGGTGATGCCGAGGCCGTCGCGCAGCCCGGTGATCAGGCGGTCGAGGCGGCGCGAGCTGAGCGGATCGAGCCCCGCCGACGGCTCGTCGAGGAAGAGCACGCCGGGGTCGAGCGCGAGCGCGCGGGCGAGCGCGGCACGCTTGCGCATGCCACCGCTGAGGCTCGCCGGCGACGCCCCCTCGTGGCCCGAGAGGCCGACCAGGGCGAGCTTGAAGCGCGCCAACTCGGCTCGTGTCTCGGGCGTCGAATAGCGCTGCATCTCCATCGGCAGCATCACGTTTTCCGCGACGGTCATCGAGCTCCAGAGCGCGCCGTTCTGGAACAGCACGCCGAACGGCGGCGCGGCGCCGCCATCCAGGAGCTCGTCGAGCGACTTGCCGTCGAAGCGAATGCTGCCGCGGCACGGCGGCAGCAGGCCGATCATCGTCTTCAGCAGCGTGCTCTTGCCCGAGCCGCTGTCGCCGACGACGGCGAAGATCTCGCCGTGCTCGATCTCGACGCGGATGCCGCGCTGCACCGGCGCGCCGGCGTAGCCGATGTCGACGTCGTCGATCGAGATGGCGGCGGCCATGGTCAGATCCCGAGCGCGTGCGCGCACACCGCGAACACGGCGTCGATCGCGATCACGGCGATGATCGCGTTCACGACCGCGCTCGTCGTCGCCGCGCCGACGCCGGCGGCGCTGCGCGACGCGCGCAGCCCCTGGTGGCAGCCGATCAGCGCGACGACCGCGCCGAACACGAGCGCCTTCGATGCACCGATCGCGAAGTTCGCGCCGGCGATCGCGTTCTGCGTCTGCGCGAGGTAGGCGGCGCCCGAGAGGCCGAGGATCGGCGTTCCCACCAGCATCCCGCCGGCGAGCGCGAACGCCGAGCCGTAGAGGAAGACGAGTGGCATCAGCAGGGCGAGGGCGAGCACGCGCGGGAGGACGAGAAACTCGACCGGCGGGATGCCGAGCGTGGTGAGCGCGTCGACCTCCTCGTTGCCCTGCATGGTCGCGATCGTCGCCGCGAAGCTTGCGCCGGTGCGCCCGGCGAGCACGATCGCGGTGAGGATCGGCGTCAGCTCGCGGACGGAGGCGACGCCGACGAGGTCGGCGACGTAGATGCCGGCGCCGAAGGCCTCGAGCTCGACGGCGCCGACGAACGCCAGGATGCCGCCCATCAGGAGATTCACGATCGCGACGATCGGAAGCGCGCGATGTCCGCATTCGGCGAGCAGCTGCCACACGTCGGCGCCGCGGACGCGCGCGCGCGCCGCGAGCGCGCGCGGCACGAGCAGCACGACCTGCCCCAGCAGCTCGACAAACCGACGGGCGTCTTCGGCAGCGGCGATCGCGAGCGTACCGACGCGGGCGCGGAGGTCGGGTTGGCGCACCGCGTTCGCCGCCAGCGACGCATCCGGCCGCTCGCGCGCGAGTTCGAGCAGCGACCGAAGTTCGTTGGGGACGCCGCGCAGCTCGACCGTGCCGGCCGATCCCGGCACCCGACGCACGACCGCCGCGAGGAACGCTGCGTCGATGCTCGACCAGCGCCATGCGCCAGGCGCCTCCACGCGCACCGCTGCGACGGCGTGACCGTCTGCGAACCGGAGATCGGCTGGCGGATGCGTCAGCCACTCGGGTTGCACGCCACCGTCCGGTAGCTGCAGCACCAGCTCGTTGCCGTCGAGACGGAACAGCGGGTCCATGGTGGCAAGCCGGTTCGCGCGTTGGCAGGTGCCGTCGTGCGCAGATCAGTTCTGCGCCTGCCAGCCGCCGTCGTCCTGCCGGCACGCCGTGCCGTGGACCTTCTCGGCCTGCTCGCCGACCCTGCCGTCGAGCGTGTACTCGCGGCACGGCCCCTGCGCCGCCTGGTAGGTGCGGGTCGGCGTCACGGTGTAGGTGCCGCCGGTGTCGGGGTTGCGCCAGGTGGTCGATTCGCCCGTCTTCGTGTTCTCGAGCGCCTGGCGCGCCTTCATATGGTCGGTGTCGTCCATGCGCTTGCCGATCGAGTGGCCGATGAAGCCGCCGGCAGCCGCGCCGACGACCCCGGCGACGACCCGGCCGCTGCCGCCGCCGACCTGCGAGCCGACGACGCCGCCGACGACGGCGCCGATGACGGTGCCGGCCGTCTCGTTCTTGTTCTCCGGGGGCGTCTCGCAGGCGGCGAGCAGTATGGCCGGCAGCACGCCGGCAACGATGGCCATCGAACGGATCTTCATGGTGGTTCTTCCAAGGTGGTTGATATTGGTGGGGGACGGAAACGTTGCTTCAGGCGCCGCCATCGCGCACGCGCTTCAGGCCGTCGCGATCGGTGATCCGCACCTCGCGCTGCGTGACCCGCATCAGGCCGGCGGCCTGCAATCTGGAAAACACGCGGCAGATCGTCTCGAGCTCGACGCCGAGAT
>DASXIP010000071.1:0-5061 GCA_036497875.1 Caldimonas sp. | reverse complement strand
TCCCGAAGGAACGCGCGGCCATGCCGCCGACCCGGCGCCGTTCAAGTCGGGGCTGTACGCGCTCGCGCAGGCGTTTCCCGAGGTGCAGCTCATCCCCGCCTGGATCGACAACGTGCAGCGGGTCATGCCCAAGGGCGAGGTCGTTCCGGTGCCGATCCTTTGCACCGTCGCTTTCGGTCCGCCGATCGCACTCGCGCCTGGTGAGGAGCGGCGCGCGTTCCTCGACCGTGCCCGTGCCGGGGTGATGGCGCTGCGCGACGTCGCGTGATGGGTGAGCTCCGCGCGCTCACCGTCAGCCAGCAGGTCGGGCTGCTGTTCGTGGTGCTGTTCGGGCTGCTCGGGCTCGTCACGATCGTTGCCTTCGGGCGGTCGCTCCGCGATCTGACGCCTGCGCAGACGGCGTTGCGCGAGCGCTTCGCGCGCGAGCTGCGGGCGATGTGGATCAGCGCGATGCTGTTCTGGGTCGCCTGGGTGTCGGGGCCGCTCGGCTCGACGCTGCTGTTCGGCTTCGTGTCGTTCTTCGCGCTGCGCGAGTTCGTCACCCTCACCCACACGCGCCGCGCCGACCACCGCAGCCTCCTGCTCGCCTTCTTCGTCGTCCTGCCGCTGCAGTACGTGCTCGTCGGCATGCGGCTGGCGAATGCGTTCACCGTCTTCATCCCGGTATACGTGTTCTTCGCGATCCCGGTCATCAGCGCGCTCGCCAACGACCCGTTCCGCTTCCTCGAGCGGACCGCAAAGATCCAGTGGGGGGTCACGGTCACCGTCTACGGCATGAGCCACGCGCCGGCGCTGCTCCTGCTCGACCTGCCGCGCTACCAGGGACGCGGCGCATTCCTCGTCCTCTTCCTCGTCGTCGTCGTCGTCGCCGCGCAGCTCGGCCAGGAGGCGGCGAGCCGGCGCCTGCGCCGGCGGCCGGTGGCGCGCGCGATCAGCCGTTCGTTCTCCTGGCGCGCGTTCGGCGCCGGCGCCGCGGCCGCCGCCGTGGTCGGCCTGCTGCTCGACTGGGTGACTCCGTTCGATCCGCTCGCCGCGATGGCGATGGGCGCGCTGGCGGGCGCCGCCGGGACACTCGGCGAGTTCGTGGTCAAGGCGCTCGAGCGCGACGCCGGCGTGCGCAGCTGGAGCGGCGGCTCGTCGGTCACCGGTGCGGTCGGCCTGCTCGACCGGGTCGCGCCGCTTTGCTTCGCCGCGCCGGTCTTCTTCCACTCCACGCGCGCCTATTTCGGCCTCTGAACAGGACGACGGCGTCACGACCCGCTCGCGTTCGGTTCCAATGACGGCCATGCGCGTGCTCGGCATCGACCCCGGACTTCGCACGACGGGCTTCGGCGTCGTCGATTGCGACGGCGGCAGGCTCGGCTACGTTGCCAGCGGGACGATCCGCACCGCCGCCGTCGCGCTCGCCGACCTCCCAGGGCGGCTGAAGATCATCTTCGACGGCGTACGCGAGATCGTGGCGCGCTACGGGCCGACGTGCGCGTCGATCGAGATCGTCTTCGTCAACGTCAATCCGCAGGCGACGCTGCTGCTCGGCCAGGCGCGCGGCGCCGCGCTCTCGGCGCTCGTCGCCGACGAGCTTGCGGTCGCCGAGTACACCGCGCTGCAGATGAAGCGGGCGATCGTCGGCCACGGTCAGGCGAAGAAGGAACAAGTGCAACAGATGGTGATGCGCCTGCTCGCGCTGCCCGGCGTTCCCGGGCCCGACGCCGCCGACGCGCTCGGCCTGGCGATCTGCCACGCCCACGCCGCCAGGAGCTTCGCTGCAATCGGCCGCAGCGCTAACCTCGCGCCGCGCGCCTCCGGGCGCTACAAGAGCGGTCGAACCTACTGAAATTGCGCATCTCGCGATGGCCTTCGCGGCCGGCGGACGCAGCTCCTCAGGCGACAATCGGCGCCCCATGAATGCCCTCTTCGAAGACGGCGGCAAGTTCCAGGTCGGCCGCGTCATGAGCGAGACCGACACGTCGCTGCAGGTCGAGCTCGCCTCAGGCAAGCGGGCCAAGGTCAAGGCGGCCAACGTGCTGCTGCGCTTCGCCCAGCCCGAGCCCGACGCGCTGCTCGGCGAAGCCGAAGCGATCGCGCCCGAGATCGATCTCGACCTGGCGTGGGAGTTCGCTCCCGAAGGCGAGTTCGCATTCGCCGAGCTCGCACGCGACTACTTCGGCGCCAAGGCCGGCGTCGCGCACGAAGCGGCGGCCCTGCTGCGCCTGTTCTCGGCGCCGCACTATTTCCGCCGCCTCGGCAAGGGGCACTTCAAGAAGGCGCCGGAGGAGATCGTCAAGGCGGCGCTGCTCGGCATCGAGCGCAAGAAGCAGATCGCGGCGCAGGTCGATGCCTGGGCCGAAGAGCTGATCGCCGGCAGCTGCCCGCCGCCGGTGCGCGAGCAGATCTACCGCATCCTCTTCAAGCCCGACAAGAACGCCGTCGAGTACAAGGCGGTCGTCGAAGCGTCGCGGCACTCGGGACGGGCACCGCTCGAGGTGCTGAAGTCGGCCGGCGCGATCGACTCGCCGTACGAGTTCCACTGGCGCCGCTTTCTGTTCGAGGAGTTTCCGAGAGGAACGGGCTTCGCCGATGTCGCCGTACCTGAGGCCGCAGGCGAGCTCGCGCTCGCACCGGCGCAGGCGTTCTCGATCGACGACTCGTCGACGACCGAGATCGACGACGCCCTCTCGGTGCAGGGGCTCGGTAGCGGCAAGGTCGTCGTCGGCATTCACATCGCGGCGCCGGCGCTCGCCTTCGCACCGGCGACGCCGATCGCGCAAATCGCCCGCGACCGGCTCTCGACCGTCTACATCCCGGGCCACAAGCTGACGATGCTGCCGGACGCCGTCGTCGATGCGTTCACGCTCGCCGAGGGGACCGACGCCGCCGTCGTCTCACTCTACGTGACCTTCGACGAAGCGTCGCTCGCGACGCTGGCGAGCGAGACCCGCCTCGAGCGCATCCACATCGCGGCCAACCTCCGCCACGACCTGCTCGAAGCGCAGATCGACGAGACCGCGATCGCCGCGGGCCTGCCGCCATCGCTGCCGTTCGCCGCCGAGCTTGGCTTCCTGCACGCCCTCGCCCGCCGGCTCAAGGCCGAGCGCGAGCGGGTGCGCGGCAAGCCCGAGAACTTCAACCGTCCCGACTACACGTTTCGCGTCGATCGCGACGGCGACGGTCCAATCACGGGCGAAGAGCACGTCGAGATCGTGCCGCGAAAGCGCGGCTCGCCGCTCGACCTCATCGTCGCCGAGGCGATGATCCTTGCCAATAGCACCTGGGGCGGCTGGCTTGCGGCGTGCGGGGTTCCCGGCATCTACCGCAGCCAGGCGAGCCTCGCGCCCGGCGTCAAGGTGCGCATGGGAACGCAGCCTGCACCGCATGCCGGCATCGGCGTGGCGCAGTACGCCTGGGCAACGTCGCCGCTCAGGCGCTACGTCGATCTCGTCAACCAGTGGCAGATCGTCGCCTGCGCCCGCCACGGCCGCACTGCCGGGCTGGTCGCGCCGTTCAGGCCGAAGGACGTGCAGCTGCTTGCCGCGATCGCCGACTTCGAGGCGACGTACGCCGCCTACAACGCGTTCCAGGCGCAGATCGAGCGCTACTGGTCGCTGCGCTGGCTGCAGCAAAACGACGTCCACGAGCTCGATGCGACGGTGCTGAAGGACGGTCTCGTCCGCGCCGATGCGCTGCCGCTCGTCTTTCGCGCCGTCGGCAGCGAGCAGCTCGCGCGCGGCAGCGCAGTCCGCGCCCGCGTCGGCGCGGCCGACCTGCTGACGCTCGACGTCTCCGCCTCGGTCGTCGCCCGTCTCGGCGACGAGGCGGCGGCGCCTGCCGAGACGATCGCGGGCGACGACGAGGACGCCGACAGCGCCGGACCGCTGGCGATCGCGATCGACATCTCGGCACCGGACGCCAGCGTCGACGCCGATCCCGTCGCCGCCACAGCCGCGTGAGACTGCCGCTGCCGAAGAAGCTTTCGACGCTGCACGTCGCGCTCGGCGTCTCGCTCGCCGTCCATGGCGCGCTGCTCGGTGTGCGCTTCGTCGACCCCGAGGGGTTCAACCGGATGTTCGAGGACTCCCCGCTCGAGGTCGTCCTCGTCAACTCGCGCTCGGGCGAGGCGCCGGAGAAGGCGCAGGCGATCGCGCAGGCGAGCCTCGCCGGCGGCGGCGACGCAGCCGCCGGCCGGGCGACGTCGCCACTGCCGCCCTCGGCGCTGACCGAGATCGGCGAGGCGCAGGAGGACACGCGCAAGCAGATCGAGCAACTCCAGCAGACGCAGCAGCAGCTGCTGTCGCAGGTGCGTCGCGAGCTCGCGCTGCTGCCGCCGACCGACACGCTACGCGACCAGGGCACCCCCGACGAGCGCGAGCAGGAAGACCGACGCCGCCAGTTGATCGAAATGCTCGCCGAGATCGAGAAGCGGATCAACGAGGAGAACGCGCGGCCGAAGAAGCGCTACATCAGCCCCGCGACGCGCGAGGAGGTCTACGCTATCTACTACGACAAGCTGCGACGCAAGATCGAGGACCGCGGCACGCGCAATTTCCCCGAGAACCAGGGCAAGAAGCTCTACGGCGAGTTGACCATGATCATCACCGTCGACGCCGAAGGCCGCGTCCTCGAGACCGAGGTCGTCCGCGGCTCCGGCAACAAGATCCTCGATCGCCGCGCGATCGCAATCGTCCATGCCGCCGGGCCGTACGGGCGCTTCACGACGGCGATGAAGCGGCAGGCCGATCAACTCGCGATTCCTTCGCGTTTCCGCTTCACGCGCGAGGAGAACCTCGAGACGACGCTGAGCGGGCGCTGATGGCTGCGCCGCCGAGCCGCTACGTCGTCGCCGGCAATCCCGTCGCGCACAGCCAGTCGCCGTTCATTCACGCCGCTTTCGCGGCGCAGACCGGTGAGCCGGTCGTCTACGAGCGCCTGCTCTGCCCGCTCGACGCCTTCGCGGCAACGGTGCGCGGCTTCGCCGAAGACGGTGGCAATGGCTGCAACGTGACGATGCCGTTCAAGTTCGAGGCCTGCACGCTCGCCGACCGGCATAGCGCTCGCGCCCGCCTT
>DASXIP010000070.1:0-2687 GCA_036497875.1 Caldimonas sp. | reverse complement strand
TGCAGGTCGCTGTGGCAGAGGCCCGCCGCGGCGGTGCGGACGAGCACTTCGCGACGGCGGGGCTTGCCGATCGCGACGTCCTCGATCGTCATCGGCTGGTGTGGAGCGTGCAACACGGCGGCCTTCATCGGCGGTCTCCTCTGGGGATGTGAAGCGGCGTCGCCTGCGCGGTGTCGCTGTTGCCGACGAGGATAGGCGAACGGCGGGCGCGATTCCTATACTGGGCGTCACCCTGGTCGCGCCGGAGGCGTGCCATGTCCCAAACTGTCCGGATGCAGAAATCGCTTGCGCCGATCGAGCGGCGCGTCGATGCCGTCGAGTCGGTGTTCGCCGAGCACGGCCACCACCCGGCCGAGTTCGTCGTCGAGGCGACCTGGGCGGCCGATGAGCGGTGGGTGCCCGACAACGGCGCGCGCATCGTCGCCAAGGCGTGGACCGATCCGGCGTTTCGCCAGCGGCTTCTCGCCAACGGCCGCGCCGCCGTCATCGGGCTCGGCCTCGAGATGCCGCGTCACCACCGACACTTGGTCGTCCTCGAGGACACGGCGACGGTAAAGAACGTCATCTGCTGCACGCTCTGCTCGTGCACCGCGTTCACGATCATCGGCCTGCCGCCCGACTGGTACAAGGATCTCGAGTACCGCGCGCGCGTCGTCCGCGAATCGCGCACGGTGCTGAAGGAGATGGGGCTCGAGCTGCCGCCGGAGGTCGAGATCCGCGTCTGGGACACGACTGCCGATACGCGCTACATCGTCCTGCCGCTCAGGCCCGCCGGGACCGAAGGCTGGTCCGAGCAGCGACTGGCGTCGCTCGTCACCAAGGATTCGATGATCGGCGTCGCCCGCATCGCGCCGCCGAGCGCCTGATGGACGGCATCCATGACCTCGGCGGCAGGCAGGGCTTCGGCGCGGTCCGCCATTCGCCGACCGCAACGGCTTTCCACGACGACTGGGAAAAGCGCGTCAACGCCCTGCATTCACTCGCCGTCAAGGCCGGCATCTTCAACATGGACGAGTACCGCCATGCGATCGAGCGGATGGAACCGCGCCACTACCTTTCGGCGAGCTACTACGAGCGCTCGCTGACGGGCCTGGCGACGCTGCTGGTCGAAAAGGGCCTCGTCAGCCGCGACGAGCTCGAGCGGCGCGCCGATGGCGCGTTCCCGCTCTCCTCCGCGAGCGCGCCGGGACGGTCGAACGCCGCCGGGGGAGCGCACTTTCGGGTCGGCGACCGCGTCGTCGTTCGCAACGACCACGTGCCGGGCCATGTCCGCATGCCGGCGTACATCCGCGGCAAGCGCGGCGTCGTCGTCGGCGAGTCGCCGCCGTATCCGTTCCCCGACGCCGCTGCGCACGGCGTCGCCGCCGCCGACGAGCCGACCTACGACGTCCGCTTCGCCGCCGCCGAGCTCTGGCCGAACTCGGCCGATGCGGCGTTCGTTCACGTCGGCGTGTTCCAGAGCTATCTCGCGCCGGCAGGGTAGCGCCACGGCGCGCGAGGCTGGCGCGGGCTCGCCCTCAGTGCGCGCTCGCCCAGGGATCGAAGGTGCCGACGTTCCAGAGCCGGCCCTCAGGATCGAGGCAGCTGAAACCGCGCCCGCCGTAGTCCTCGTCGTGAATGTCGATCACGATCGTCCAGCCTTCGGCGCGCGCCCGCGTGCAGACGGCGTCGGCGTCGCCGACGACGACATAGGCGCTCTGCGTCTCGAAGCCGCCGATCTCGTCGGGCTGGCGGATGCGCCGGCCGTACGCCGATCCCTTCTCGACCGAGCCGAGCATGACCATGCCGCCGCCGAGCGTCAGCTCGGCGTGGGCGATCGTCTGCCCGGGCCCGGGAACGACGAGATGCTTCTCGAAGCCGATCACTCGGCAAAGCCACTCGATCGCTGCCGCCGCGTCGCGGTAGCGAAGCGCCGGCATCACGGTGCTGCGCGTCGCGGTGCCCGGTGTCGTCGTCATCGCCCGGTTCTCCTCGTTGCAACGGGATCATCACAATGCGGTCTTCGTCCGCACCGCGTGCCATGCTGAAGCTGCATTATTTTCCCGGCAACGCTAGCCTCATCGTCCACATCGTGCTCGAGGAGATCGGGGTTCCCTTCGTCCTCGCCTACGTCGATCGTGCGCAAGCGGCGCACAAGGCGGCCGCGTATCTCGCGCTCAATCCCAACGGGCTCATCCCGGTGCTCGTCGACGACGCGTCGACAGGCGCCGACGGTGCCCCGCTCGTCCTCTACGAGACGGCGGCGATCTGCACTCACCTCGCCGACGTGCACGCCGCGGCGGGGCTGCTGCCGGCGTTCGGAACCCGGGAGCGCGCCAACGCGTACAAGTGGGTCGCGTGGCTGGCGAGCACGGTGCAGCCGGCGCTCTCGCTGTACTTCTACCCCGAGCGTTGGGCGGCCGACGCTGCCGGCGCCGCCGTCGTCGCGGCGAAGGCCGAGGCGACCGTCGGTGGCCTGCTCGATCAGCTCGACGCCGAGCTCGCGCGTCACGGCGGCCCGTGGTTGCTCGCCGCCAGCTTCAGCATCGCCGACGCCTACGCATTCGTGCTCTGCCGCTGGACGCGCGGCTTTGGCCGGCCAGCGCGCGAACGGCCGCACCTGCAGCAGTGGCTCGAGCGCGTGCTCGCCCGGCCTGCGGTGCAGCGCGCGTTGGCGACGGAAAAGCTGCCGTCGCCGTTCGTCTAGC
>DASXIP010000069.1:0-4116 GCA_036497875.1 Caldimonas sp. | reverse complement strand
GCGATGCTCGACCGCCTGATCGCGTTCCTGCGCGCCTCGCTCGCTGGTTCGCGCAGCGACTCGCAGTCGCTCGCTGCCGAATTCGCGCGCCTGCGCGACTACCTGGCGCTGATGGAGGTGCGCATGGGTGATCGGCTGGCGACGCGGTTCACGCTGCCGACGACGTTGGTGTCGGCACAGATCCCGCCGCTCTTGCTGCAGCCGATCGTCGAGAACAGCATTCGCCACGGCCTCGAGCCGCAGCGCGAAGGCGGCCGCATCGAGATCGTGGCGGCGCGCGACGGCGACGCACTCGTCGTCACGGTGCGCGACACCGGCGCCGGCGCGACCGACGTCACGCCGACCGTCGGCGGCGGCTTCGGCCTCGACCATGTGCGCGAGCGGCTCGCGACGCTGTACGGCAGCGCGGCGTCGTTCGACCTCGCGCCGGCCACGGATGGCGGCGGCGGCATGGTCGCGACGGTCCGCCTGCCGCTGGCGACGGAGGCGCCGGCGGCCGCCGTCCCAGCGAGTGCGACGACATGCAACCGCGCGCCCTGATCGCCGAGGACGAGCCGCTGCTCGCCGCCGAGTTGCGCTCGGCGCTGGCCGCGGCGTGGCCGGGGCTCGAGATCGTCGCCGTCGTCGGCGACGGCGAGAGTGCGCTCGAGCGAACGCTGGCGCTTCGTCCCGACGTCTGCTTCCTCGACATCAGGATGCCCGAGATGAGCGGGCTCGAGGTCGCGCAAGCGCTCGCCGAGGACTGGCGCGACGACGCCGGCGCGTTCCCGCTCGTCGTCTTCGTCAGCGCCTACGACCGCTATGCGCTGCAGGCGTTCGAGCACGCTGCGTTCGACTACGTGCTGAAGCCGGTCGACGCGCCGCGCCTCGCCCGCACCTGCGCGCGCCTTCGCGATGCGATCGCGGCGCGCAGCGGCGCGGCGGCGAGCGTCGCCGGCGCGGTCGAGCAGTTGCGGGCGCTGCTCGCCGGCGCGCCGGCTGCGCCGAAGGCCGAGGCGCCGCTCCGCGTCATCCAGGCCGGGGTCGGCAACACGATCCACATGGTGCCGATCGACGATGTCGTCTACTTCGAGGCGGCCGACAAGTACGTGCGCGTCGTCACCGTGGACCGCGAGCACTTGGTGCGCGTGTCGTTGCGCGAATTGCTGCCGCAGCTCGATCCGGCGCGGTTCTGGCAGGTCCATCGCGGCGCCGTCGTCCGCGTCGATGCGATCGCGACGGCCGAGCGCGACGATACCGGGCGCGTCACGCTCGCCCTGCGTGGCCGCGCCGAGCGGCTGACGGTGAGCCGCCTCTACGCGCCGCTCTTCAAGTCGATGTAGGTTGCCGGCTCAGCGGCGATAGTCGACGTCGTGGTGGACGCGATCGTGGCGATCGCCGCCGTGGCGGTCCCAGTCGCGCAGCGCCGGCGCCCAGCGCACGGGCGGCGCCCAGATGCGATAGCGCGGCACGACGACCGGCGGATAGAAGCCGACCCGCGGCACGATGTACGGATCGACGTAGGGCTGGCTGTACACGACTGGCGCCGGCGCGTAGACCGGCGCGGGCGCGTAGCCGATCGGCGCCGGAATCCACGCCGGGCCGCTCGAGACATAGCTCGCCACCGGCGGCACGTTGATGCCGATCGACCAGCTGACGTTGGACGCTTCGGCGGCAGTGGCGGCGAACAGCGTTGCCGCGGCGGCGGAGACGAGAAGGAGGGTTCGTTTCATGGCTGTCTTTCCGGCAGCGCACGCAACAGCGCGTGCATGCCCAGACAACGGCAAACACCCGACCACCCGTTGACGCGCGTGGGTTGCGAAAGGTAAAGCTTTGCTGCCCGCCACCGCTCACCGTTGCCACGCGGCGCGGCTGAAGCGCGCGGGAGTGCCCTCTAGAATCGCGCCTCCCCGCCCTCGCATCGACGCATGAGCCACCCCAGGGACGCCGCCGCGCTCGCCAGCAATTTCCTGCGCCACATCGTCGAGCGCGATCTCGCCGAGGGCACGTACGCGGCCAGGCGATTCGCCGGCACGCCCGGCGACGCGGCACATCACGCGGGAGCACCGCCCGATCCGGCACGCATCCGGACCCGCTTTCCGCCCGAGCCGAACGGGTACCTGCACATCGGCCACGCGAAGAGCATTTGCCTCAACTTCGGCCTCGCCGAGGAATACGGCGGCATCTGCCACCTGCGCTTCGACGACACCAACCCGGAGAAGGAAGAGCAGGAATACGTCGATGCGATCGTCGACGCCGTGCACTGGCTCGGCTTCGATTGGCACGCGCCCGAGCCCGGGCGCCCCGGCGAAGCGACGACGAGCCATCTCTACTTCGCGAGCGACTACTTCGACTTCATGTACCGCGCCGCCGAGGCGCTGGTCGGAGCCGGCAAGGCCTACGTCGACGAGCAGGGCATCGACGAGATGCGCACGAGCCGCGGCGACTTCGCGACACCGGGGACGAACAGCCCGTTTCGCGATCGCACGCCGGCCGAGAACCTGACCCGGCTGCGCGCGATGAAGGACGGCCAGCTCGCCGACGGCGCGGCGACGCTGCGCGCGAAGATCGACATGGCGAGCCCGCACATCAACTTGCGCGATCCGGCGCTGTACCGGATCAAGCGCGCGACGCACCACAACACGGGCGACCGCTGGTGCATCTACCCGATGTACACCTATGCGCATCCGATCGAGGACGCGCTCGAGAACATCACGCACTCGATCTGCACGCTCGAGTTCGAGGATCAGCGGCCGTTCTACGACTGGCTGCTCGACTCCTTGTGCGATCTCGGCCTGCTCGCTCGACCACGGCCGCACCAGTACGAATTCGCGCGCCTCAACGTCAGCTACGTGATCACGAGCAAGAGAAAGCTCAGGCAGCTCGTCGATGACAGCATCGTCGACGGCTGGGACGACCCGCGGATGCCGACGATCGCGGGCTTGCGCCGGCGCGGCTACACACCGGAATCGATCCGGCTCCTGTGCGAGCGCGCGGGAACAAGCAAGGCGGGCGGCTGGACCGACTACGCAAGCCTCGAGATCGCGTTGCGCGACGACCTCGACCCGAAGGCACCGCGCGCGATGGCGGTGCTCGACCCGGTGCGTCTCGAGCTCGGCAACTGGGCCGAGACCTTCGGCGGCGATGGCGCGCACCGCGAGGTGTGCCACGCGCCGGTCCATCCGCAACGGCCCGAGCTCGGCGCGCGCGAGATCCTGATGGGCCCGGCGCTCTGGATCGAGCGCGACGACTTCGCCGAGGTGCCGGCGAAGGGATTCTTCCGCCTCTTTCCCGGCAACCGCGTTCGCCTCAAGTACGGCTACGTGATCGAATGCACCGGCTGCGAGAAGGACGCGAGCGGCGCTGTCACCAAGGTGCTGGCAACGATCGTCGCCGACACCAAGAGCGGAACCGCGGGAGCCGATGCGCTGAAGGTGAAGGGAACGCTGACCTGGCTCGCGGTCGATGATGCGTCAGCCGTGGAAGTCCGGCTGTACGACCGGCTGTTCGTCGATCCGCAACCCGATGCCGGCGGCAAGGACTTCAAGGCGAGCCTGAATCCCGCAAGCCGCAAGATCGCGGCCGGCTTCGTCGAGTCGTCGTTGCGCGGCGCGCGGCCGGGCGACCGCTTCCAGTTCGAGCGCCACGGCTACTTCGTCGCCGACCTCGCCGACCACCGCGACGGCCGGCCGGTGTTCAACCGGACCGTGACGCTGCGCGACACCTGGTCGCGCTGAACAGCGCCGCTACATCGGCGGCGTGAAGCCGTTGCGCCCGGCGATCGCGCGCAGCGCGGTCGGCTGACCATTGTGCGTCTGCGCAATGACCATCACGTGGGCGCCCGGCACGAGCAGCGAACGATCGGCGGGCTTGAGCGTCACCACCGGGATGCCTTCCGGGACGACGATCGTCTGCGTGCCGTCCTTGTAGTGCAGGGTCATCGTCCGCCCCTTCGCGACAGGTGCGATGCTGGTGACGGTCGCGTTGGTCATGGTTGACCCGGGCTGCAGATCCCATTGCGAGTGGCCTTCGCCGGTGCCGCGCATCGGCTCCGGAAAGACGAGCACCTCGAGCGCGGAGAGCGCGCCGTCGGCGCCGGGCAGCGCCGCGGTGCCGACGAAGGTGCCCGACTGGATG
>DASXIP010000068.1:0-4690 GCA_036497875.1 Caldimonas sp. | reverse complement strand
CCGGCCGGGTAGGCGACGCCGAGCTTCATCGCGAGGTCGGCGCCCTCGGCGCTGCAGACGCCCTGGTGAACCGCGTCGGCGCCTTCGTTGACGAGCATCGCGATCGTGCGGGCAACGACGAGCCCGGGCGCATCGCCGATCGGCTGCGGTTGCCAGCCGGCAATGCGAAGCCAGACGGCGGCCTGCTCACGCCACGCCGCCGACGTGCTCGCCGCGAACGCGAGCGCGAGCGGTGTTCCCGGCGCACCGCCGGCCGGCGCGACGGCGAAGTCGAAGACGGCGAGGTCACGCACGCCCGACTCGGCGGCGACGTGCGTGGCGGCGCGGCCGTCGGTCAGGCGCAATTCGCCGGAGTCGGTCTGCAGGCCGTTCCAGCGACTGCCGGGATCGGCCTCGAAGCGCGCGCCCGCGTCCTCGAGCCGCGCCTTCCAGCGATCGACGGCAATGCCGCGGCCGTGCAGCGCGACGATCGCGCCGGTCGGCATCGGTGCGCCGTCGAACGGCACTGCGGCAGGCGCTGGCGGCGCCGCGCCGCCCGGCCCATAGGCGAAGAACCCGCGCCCCGACTTGCGGCCGAGCAGGCCGCCATCGACCATCTCGCGCTGGACGAGCGACGGCTGGTAGCGCTTGTCGCCGAAGTTGGCGTCGAACACCGACTGCGTGACGGCGAAGTTGGTGTCGTGGCCGATCAGGTCCATCAGCTCGCACGGCCCCATCCGAAAGCCGGCGCCGCGCAGGCACGCGTCGATCACCGCCGGCTCGGCCAGCCGTTCGTGGAGCAACGCGAGCGTCTCGGCGTAGTACGGTCGCGCAATCCGGTTGACGATGAATCCGGGCGTCGAGCGCGCGTGCACAGGTGTCTTGCCCCAGGCCTTGGCGAGCTCGAAGATCGCCGCGGCGACCTCGGCCTCGGTCGCGAGGCCCGAGACGACCTCGACCAGCTTCATCAGCGGCACCGGGTTGAAGAAATGCATGCCGACGAGCCGGCCCGGCTGCTTCAACTCCCTGGCCAGCGCCGTGATCGAGATCGACGAGGTGTTGGAGGCGAGGACGGTGCCTTCGCCGACGACCTGCTCGAGGTCGCGAAAGAGTGCCCGCTTGGCGTCGAGGTGCTCGACGATCGCCTCGATGACGATGCCGGCAGCCGCGGCGTCGTCGAGCCGTGCCGCGCTCGTGATGCGGCCGGCGATCGCGCTCGCCTCGGCGGCATCGAGCCGGCCTTTTGTGGCGAGGCCGTCGAGCGTGGCGGCGAGCTTCGCGCGGGCACTGTCGGCAGCGCCGTCTCGGGTATCGAAGAGCCGCACCGGGTGGCCGGCCTGCGACGCGACTTGCGCGATTCCGGCGCCCATGATGCCGGCGCCGACGACGAAGACCGGGGTGTCAGAGCGCAGGTCGATGGCCATGGCAATCGCGCAGCGAGACCGCTGCCCGGAGACGACGATCGCGCGAGCTTAGCGCGCGAGACACGCGCGCGCTCGCGCCGTGCCGCCTCGACTCAAGCCGTTGCCGGTGCCGGCTCGAGCGCGACCCGCAGCGCGTCGTCGACGTGCTCGAGCCATTCGATGCGGATCTGCTTGCGCGCATCGGCGGGAATGTCCTCGAGGTCGCGCTGGTTGCGCGCCGGCAACATCACCGTCGTGATGCCGGCGCGCAGCGCCGCGAGCACCTTTTCCTTGACGCCGCCGATCGGCAGCACGAGCCCGCGCAGGCTGATCTCGCCGGTCATCGCGACGTTGCTCTTCACCGGCCGGTTGCTGAGCAGCGACGTCAGCGCGACGAACATCGCGACGCCGGCGCTCGGGCCGTCCTTCGGCGTCGCGCCGGCGGGGACGTGGACGTGGATGTCGGCCTTGTCCAGGCTGTCGAGGCTCTCGGTCGGGATGCCGTGCGACGCCGAGCGCGCCTTGACAAGCGAGAGCGCCGCCTGCGCGCTTTCCTTCATGACGTCGCCGAGCTGGCCGGTGAGGATGAGCCGGCCGCTGCCAGGCGTCCGGGCGGCCTCGATGAAGAGGATGTCGCCGCCGACCGGGGTCCAGGCGAGGCCAGTGGCGACGCCCGGGATGCCGGTGCGCATCGCGACTTCCGCCTCGAAGCGCTTCGCCCCGAGCACCACCTGCAGCTCGCCGGGCGTGACCGTCATCCGCGTAACGCTGCCGTCGGCGACGCGCACTGCAACGTGGCGGCAGACGCTGCCGATCTCGCGCTCGAGGTTGCGGACGCCCGCCTCGCGCGTGTAGTCGGCGATGATCGCCCGGAGCGCATCGCCGGTGATCTCGCACTGGTCGGCGCTGATGCCGGTCGCTGCGAGCTGGCGCGGGACCAGGTACCGGCGCGCGATCTCGAGCTTCTCCTCGGCCGTGTAGCCCGGCAGCTGGATGATCTCCATGCGGTCGCGCAGCGGCCCGGGGATTGTGTCGAGCACGTTCGCTGTGCAGACGAACATCACCTTCGACAAGTCGTACGGCACAGCGAGATAGGTGTCGCGAAAGGTCGAGTTTTGCTCCGGGTCGAGGACCTCGAGCAGCGCCGACGACGGGTCGCCGTGGAAGCCGCCGGCGCCGAGCTTGTCGACCTCGTCGAGCATCATCACGGCGTGGCGGGTGCCGGCCTTGCGCAGGTTCTGGATGATGTTGCCCGGCAGCGCGCCGACGTAGGTGCGGCGGTGGCCGCGGATCTCGGCCTCGTCGTGGACGCCGCCGAGGCTGACCCGCGCGAAGGTGCGGCCGGTCGCCTTGGCGATGCTCTGGCCGAGCGAGGTCTTGCCGACGCCGGGCGGCCCGACGAAGCAGAGGATGGGGCTCTTCCCCGATGGGTTGAGCTTGTGCACGGCAAGGTATTCGAGGATGCGCCGCTTGATCTTCTCGAGGCCGAAGTGGTCTTCGTCGAGGATGCGGCGCGCCTCGGTGATGTCGATCGCGGGCTCGGCGCCGCCGCCCCACGGCAGCTCGATCAGCCAGTCGAGGTAGGTGCGCACCATCGAGTACTCGGCCGCCGCTTCCGGCATCCGCTCGAGGCGCTTCAGCTCCTTCTTCGCGACCTTGTCGACCTCCTCGGGCATGTGCGCGTCGGCGATCGCCTTGTCGAGCTCCGCGATCTCGGCCGCACCTTCGTCGCCTTCGCCGAGCTCCCTCTGGATCGTCCGCATCTGCTCGCGCAGCAGGTGCTTGCGGTTGACGTCGCCGATCGACTCGCGGGTGCGATCGGCGACGTCGCGCGAGACCTTCAGCACCTCGATCCGGCGCGCGACGATCGCGAGCAGGCGGTCGAGCCGCGTCTTCAGGTCGAAGGTCTCGAGCAGCGACTGCTTCTCCTCGGCCGGCGCGTCGAGCAAGCTCGAGATGACGTTGGCGAGCTGCGCCTGGTCGTCGATGCCCTGCAGGGCGACGGCCATCTCGGCCGGCACCTGCGGCAGCAGTTGCAGCGTCTCGAGCGCGCGCTCCTTGAGGACGCGCGCGCGCCCCTCGATCTCCGGATCGCTGCGCTCGGGGTCGTCAATGTACTGGACGCGGGCGACCGTGTACGGATAACCGTCGAGGAACTCCAGGACGCGAAAACGCCTCAGGCCGCGGGCGACGAAATGGTGGCTGCCGTCGGGTGCGGTGATGTAGCGCAGCACCACGGCGCTGGTGCCGACCCAGTGCAGCTCGTCGGGCCCGGGCTCGTCGACGTCGGGCTTGGTCTGCAGCAGCACGCCGATCGGCCGCTCGAGGCGGACCGCTTCCTGTACCGCGGACTGCGAGCGCTCGCGGCCGACGCCGATCGGCAGCACGGTCGCAGGAAAGACGACGACGTTGCGCACCGGCAGGACGATCAGCGCGTCATCAGGCACGGGCCGCGTGCTTGCGCCGCCGCTCGCACCCGCGGGGCTCGCGGCGGCCTGGTCGGCGTGGCTTCGCTCGTCGAGAGACATCGGCGCGGCGGGCACTCGTGAGGGTTCGGTGGGGGTGTTCATCGTCAGCGGGCGAATGCGTTCTTGCGCAGCCGCAGCACCAGGCAGCCCCGCACGATCTCGGGCCGTCCGACTTCGAAGCGGCCGGGCGGCAACGCGATCCGTCGCTCGAAGGTGCCGTACGGAATCTCGAGCTGGCGGACGCGGAAGCGCCCGCCTTCGAACGGCAGCGGCCGGAAGCCGCGGACGACGAGCGCTCCCGCTTCGTGCGCGACCTCGACACGGTCGCCGTCGATGCCCGGCATCGCGACGACGACGACGACCTCGCGGTCGTCCTCGAGGACGTCGATCGGCGGCTCCCACGACGGCGCGTTCTCGACCGCGGCGAGGCGGAAGAACTGGCGATGCAGCCGCTCGGCCTCGGCGATCAGCTCGCAGGCCTGCGACCACATCCGGTCTTCGGGATCGTGTCGTGTCGCCATGACAGCCGGGTAGATATCGTCGAAGTCGCGGATCACAAGCCCGCCCCGGAGTTCGGGGCAATCCGGAGGCCGGCCTCTGCGGTCGCCCGGGCACCGGGCTTGCTCCCGATACGCTGGAGAACGCCATGGCCCTGCCGCATGCCCGCCTGCTCGACGTCATCGACATCCGCCCGCTCGGTGCGGGGCTGCATGACGCGGTCAGCACCAGCCTGCTGAAGTCCGATCGTGTCCAGCTGCTGCACCTCGTGCTGCCGGCGCGGCGCGACATTCCCGAGCACCACGTCGACGACGAGTGCACGATCCATTGCCTCGAAGGCGA
>DASXIP010000067.1:0-1819 GCA_036497875.1 Caldimonas sp. | reverse complement strand
GACCGCGAGGCCGCCGGCCTCGAGTTCGGCGAACAGCGGCTGGACATTGCGCAGCACGGTCTCGCCGGTAGTCGAATAGCGCACATGGCCGATCGCGGAGCGCCCCGGCAGGCGGTCGATGGTCGCGGCGTTGGAGAAATGGTCGCCGACCAACCCCTGGCGGCGCTCGGAGTGGAACCGGACGCCGTCGTAGGCGACGATGCCCGCCGCTTCCTGGCCGCGATGCTGCAGCGCATGCAGCCCAAGGGCGACAATCGCCGCCGCGTCGGGATGGTCGAAAATGCCGAAGACGCCGCAATGCTCGCGCAGCCGGTCCTCGGCGAGGTCGATGTCGGCCTCGTTCGGCGGCTCCCGGGCGATGTCGGAAGCTCCGCCCATCACGGCTTCGGCGCCGGCGCGAAAGGCGCCGGCGGCGGAACGTTCTTGTTGATCAAGGCGTCGAGCTTCTGCTTGTCGGGGTTCGAGCCGTTCGCCCCCGCGGTCGAATCGGCCTTCTTCGGCGCCGCCGGAACCGGCGTCGCGGCCGGCTGATCGCCGGTCGTCTTGGGGTTCGTCGCCGCCGAATCGTCGGCGGGCGGCGGCGCCAGCTCGTTCGTCGCCGCGCTCGCGCGCGACTTGATCCAGCCGTCGATCGTCGCCGCCGCGTCCTCGGGCAGCAAGGCGACGATCCGATCGGCCGTCTCGGTGAGGATCGGCCGCGTCCTTGCGTTCTTGACCCATTCCGGCTGCTGCTTCTCCGAGACCAGCCAATTGAAAATGGCGAAGGCGACGACGGCGAGAAGGAACCCCCTCGCCACCCCGAACACAAAGCCGAGCGTCCGGTCCAGCGCGCCGATCTTGCTATCGAGGATCGCGTCCGACAGACGAACCGTAAACAGCGAAACGACGATCAACGTGACGAAGAACACGATCGCCGCGGCGGCCGCCTGGGCGATGACCTCCTTATGGATATAGGGAGCGAGATAGGGGACGACGAGAGGATAGAAATAATAAGCGGCGGCCGCGGCGGCGGCCCATGACGCGATCGCCAGTACCTCGCGGCTGAACCCGCGCATCATCGACAACAGCGCCGAGACGAGGACGATGCCGAGAACCGCGAGATCGAGATAAGAGGGCATTTTTGGAGCGAACCTCGTCGGAACGGTTCAACGTCTTTTTGCGCCGTCCGGCGGCCGGCGCGAGCGCCTTATAACCAAGCCGCCCCAGTTCGTCACCCCATGCGAGCCGCGGCGCTGACACGAGCAGCCCTGGTCTCGACCGCGCTCGCAGCAATCAACGCAACGAGCGCCGCTACCGTTCCCATCGGCTGGACGGCGATGTTGGCGCTTTCGCCGTCGGCGCGCGGCGAGGGCGGCGCGAACGCCCGGGCGAATCCGAGTTTGGCCGCCTCTTTGAGGCGCAAGCCGGGATGCGCGACCGCGCGCACCGAGCCCGACAGCGCAATCTCGCCGAAATAGACCGCGTCCCGGGGCAGGCTCGCGCCGGTGAGCGAGGATATCAGCGCCGCCGCCGCGGCAAGGTCGGCCGCAGGCTCCATGATCCGCAATCCTCCGGCGACATTGAGGTAGACGTCAAATTGCCCGAGTTTCATTCCGCCATGCGCCTCGAGCACCGCCAGCACCATCGCGAGCCGGCTCGGCTCCCAGCCGACGACTGCGCGGCGCGGCGTGCCGAACGTCGTCGGCGCCACCAGAGCCTGGATTTCGACCAGGAGCGGCCGCGTCCCCTCGACGCCGGCGAACACCGCCGCGCCCGGATTGGCGGCGCCGTCGCGATCGGCCAGGAACAAAGCCGACGGGTTCGGAACTTCGGCGAGGCC
>DASXIP010000066.1:0-2098 GCA_036497875.1 Caldimonas sp. | reverse complement strand
GTACCAGCCACGCCGGCAATGTCGGCGCTGCGGCGCGGGCGCTCAAGGTGATGGGATTCACGGAGCTGGTGCTGGTCGCGCCGCGCTGGGCCAACGTGCAGCGGCGCGCCGAGGCGATCGCGCTCGCCAGCGGCGCGACCGACGTCCTCTCCGGCGCACGCATCGTCGCCACGCTCGGCGAAGCACTCAATGGCATCACCTACGCATGCGCGACGGCGATGACGCCGCGCGACTTCGGCCCGCCGACGCACCTCCCGCGCGAGCTCTTCACGACGCTCGCGCCGAGCACGCACCGCGTCGCCTTCGTGTTCGGCTCGGAGCGCTACGGCCTTGCCAACGACGACGTCTACGCCTGCAACGCCTGCCTGACGATCCCGACCGCGACGGGCTACGGCTCGCTCAACCTCGCCCAGGCGGTGCAGCTCATCGCCTACGACTGGCGCCAGGCGCGCGGCGGTTTCGACGCCGCGGTGCCACCGCTCGACGCGCGTCGCGCCGACGCCGTCGCCGTGCGCGGCGTCATCGCGCACTGGCAAGAGGCGCTCGAGGCGCTGGGCTTTCTCGATCCGACGGCACCGAAGAAGCTCATGGCTCGTCTGCACCGGCTTGCCCACCGGGCCGAGCTCAACGTGGAAGAGGTCCACATTCTGCGCGGGATCGCGCGAGCGATTTCCGAGCGCTGCCGCTAAACTGGCCTGCTTCCTTCTCGGGCACCCGACCATGTTCGATCGGATTCGCGAAGACATTGCCTGCATCCGCGAGCGCGACCCCGCGGCGCGCTCGTCGTGGGAGGTGCTCACCTGTTATCCCGGGTTGCATGCGATCGTGTTGCATCGCCAGGCGGCATGGTGGCTTCGCCATGGTTTCCACTGGATGGCGCGCTGGATCTCGCACTTCGCGCGCTTCTTCACCGGCATCGAGATCCACCCCGGCGCGACGATCGGCCGGCGCGTCTTCATCGACCACGGCATGGGCGTCGTCGTCGGCGAGACCGCCGAGATCGGCGACGACTGCACGATCTACCAGGGCGTCACGCTCGGCGGCACGTCGCTCGCGAAAGGCTCGAAGCGCCACCCGACGCTCGGCCGCGGCGTCATCGTCGGTGCGAGCTCGCAGATCCTCGGTGGCTTCACGGTCGGCGACAACGCGCGCGTCGGCTCGGGCGCCGTGGTCGTGAAGCCGGTGCCGGCGGGAGCAACCGCGGTCGGCAATCCGGCTCGCGTCATCCTCGCCGAGGAGGCGGTGTCGCGCGAGGAGAGCGCGGCGAAGATGGGCTTTTCGGCGTACGGCGTGACGCAGGGCGACGACCCGGTTTCGCAGGCGATGAAGGGCCTGATCGATAACGCCTCGGGTCACGAGCACCAGATCGCGCTGCTCTGGCAGGCGATCGAGAAGCTGTCGTCGCGCTCGCGCGAGTTGCCGACCGAGGACTGCGTTCCCGGCGAAGCGCACACCACCGAGTCGTTCGACGCCGAACGCCTCAATCGGCTGGTGAAGTAAGCGGCGCTTTGCGCCTGGCCGTTACGCCGGGCCGCTGCGTGCGCCCATCCTAAGCGCCGACTTCGGGCGAAAGGCGGTGCAGACGGTGTCGTCGGTCTCGATGTAGGGGCCGCCGAGCAGGTCGATGCAGTAGGGGACGGCGCCGAAGATGCCGGGCATCGGAGGCGTCGCCGCGCGCATGCCTTCGAGCGTCTCGGCGATCGCCTTCGGCTGCCCGGGCAGGTTGATGACGAGCGCCTTGCCACGCACTACGGCGACCTGGCGTGACAGGATCGCGGTCGGCACGAACGTCAGGCTGATGCGTCGCATCTGTTCGCCGAAGCCCGGCATCTCTTTGGTCGCGATCGCAAGCGTCGCTTCGGGCGTGACGTCGCGCGGCGCCGGGCCGGTGCCGCCGGTCGTGAGGACCAGGTCGCAACGGACGTCGTCGACGAGCTCGCGCAGGGTTGCGCTGATTGCCGGCTCGTCGTCGGCGATCAGGCGCGTCTCCCAATCGACCGGGTTGAGGATCGCGCGCGCGAGCCAGTCGCGCAGCGCCGGGATTCCCTTGTCCTCGTAGACGCCGGCCGAGGCGCGGTCGCTCACCGAGACGAGGCCG
>DASXIP010000065.1:0-7446 GCA_036497875.1 Caldimonas sp. | reverse complement strand
CTGACGAAGGACATGATCTTCGACCTGCCGACCCTGATCGAGACCTGCTCGCGCGGCATCACGCTCTACCCCGGCGACGTGATCGCCACCGGCACGCCGTCGGGCGTCGGCATGGGCTTTAAGCCGCCGCGCTGGCTCGGCGCCGGCGACGTCGTCCGGATCGAGATCGACGGCATCGGCACGATCGAGAACCGCTTCCAATGACGCTGCACATCATCGACCGCGTGCTCGTCGAAGACGAGGGCGAAGGCGACGCCGTCGTCTGCGTGCACGGCCTCGGCGGCAGCACCAACACCTTCTCGCCGCTGATGGCGACGCTCGCGCGCCAGCGCGTGATCCGCGTCGACATGCCCGGCAGCGCGCGCTCGTCGCGGGTCGAAGGGCCGCTGACGATCGCCCGTTTCGTCGAGACGCTGGTCTCGATCTGCACCCGCCTGAACGTCGCCCGTGCGCACTGGATCGGCCATTCGCTCGGCACGATCGTCTGCCAGCACCTCGCGGTGAGCGCGCCGGGGCTGGTCAAGAGCATTGCCCTGTTCGGGCCGCTGATCGCGCCGCCCGAAGCGGCACGGACGGCGATCCGCGCCCGCGCCGCGAAGGCGCGCGGCGAAGGCACGACCGGCATGCACGAGATCGCGCTCGGCCTCGTCGGCGCCGCGCTCTCTGCCGACACGCGCCAGCGCTCGCCGCTCGCCGTCGCGTTCGTGCGCGAGAGCCTGATGCGCCAGGATCCCGACGGCTACGCGCGCACCTGCGACGCGCTCGCCGAGGCCGAGCCGGCGGCGGTCGAACGGATCGAAGCGCCGGTGCTGCTCGTCACCGGCGACGAGGATGGCGTCGCGCCGCCGCAGCAGGTGCGCGCGTTCGCCGAGAAGCTGCACCGCGCCCGCAGCGCCCGAGTCGCCGTCTTGCCACGCTGCGGCCACTGGACGCCGATCGAGCGCCCCGACGAGTGCGCGCGCGAGCTGCGCGAGTTCCTCGCGACGGTGCGCTGAGGCGAGCGGTGCGACAAGGAGTTGCCATGGCCGACATCCACTACACGAATGTGCGCGTCTTCGATGGCGGCGGCGAGGCGCCATTCATGGGCGAGGTGCTCGTCCAGGGTGAGCGCATCGCGCGCGTCGTTCGCAGCGGCCAGGGAATGCGAAGCGCGCCTGTCGGCGGCGCGCAGGTCGTCGACGGCGCGGGCGCCTTCCTCATGCCCGGGATGGTCGAGGCGCACACGCATTTCTCGTGGAACGACCAGCCATCGCTTGACGCGATCCAGCGCATGCCGCCCGAAGAGCACATCCTCTGGTGCGCCGAGGTCGCCCGGCGCTATCTCGACATGGGCTGGACGAGCTGCGTCGGTGCCGCGGCGGCCAAGCCGCGCCTCGATGTCGTCATTCGCAACGCCATCAACGACGGCACCATCGTCGGTCCGCGCTACCTCGCGGCGAGCCAGGAGATCACGGTCCCGGGCGGGCTCGGCGACACGACCCGGCCGCACCTGCCGCAGCCCGAGTTCGCGTTCGGCGCGATCGTCAGCGGAGCAGAGGAGATGCGCCGGTGCGTGCGCATGTTCGCCAAGTACGGCGTCGATTCGCTCAAGATCAACCTCTCGGGCGAATCGATCACCGGCATGCCGAGCGACATGTGCCAGTTCACCGACGCCGAGATCGCGACCTGCGTCGAGGAGGCCAAGGCGTGGGGCAAGCGGGTCGCGGCGCACGCGCGCTCCTGCAACTCGATCAAGCGTTGCGTCCGCCACGGCATCGAGGTGATCTACCACGCCAGCTTCACCGACAGCGAGACGCTCGACCTGCTCGAAGAGCACAAGCTGGAGCACTTCATTGCGCCGGGGCTGGCCTGGCTCATCAACACCTGCCATCACGCGAGCGAGTGGGGCCTGTCGCCCGAGGTGACAAAGAAGATGGGCTACCACCGCGAGCTCGAGGCGGCGGTCGAGACGATGCAGGCGCTCAGGAAGCGCGGCGTGCGCATCCTGCCCGGCGGCGACTATGGCTTCGCCTGGACGCCGCACGGCACCAATGCCAAGGACCTCGAGTACTTCGTCAAGGTCGTCGGCATGAGCACGATGGAGGCGCTCCTCGCGGCGACCGCGTGGGGCGGCCCGATGATGAAACAGGGCAAGTCGATCGGCTACGTGCGCGAGGGCTGCTACGCCGATCTGCTGCTGATCGACGGCGATCCGCTCGCCGACATCACGATCCTGCAGGACAAGTCGCGCATCCTGTCGGTGATGAAGGGCGGCGAGTTCCACCGCGCGCCGCCGGTCCGCTCGGCGCGAACGACGCGCTGGGCCGCGTGAGGAGAAGCGCCATGGGCACGACCCTGTTCACCAACGTCCGCATCCTCGACGGCAGCGGCTCGCTGCCCTACGCCGGCAGCGTCCTGGTGCAGGAGAACCGGATCAGGAACGTCGCCCGCTCGAGCGCGGCGCTCGCGCCGAGCGGCGCGACCGTGATCGACGGCGCCGGCGCGACGCTGATGCCCGGCATGTGCGAGGCGCACACGCACTTCTCGTGGAACGACGCGGCGACGCTCGGCGCGATCCAGGGCATGCCGCTCGAGGAGCACGTCCTCTGGTGCGCCAAGGTCGCCAAGCTCTATCTGCAGGCTGGCTTCACCTCGTGCGTCGGCGCCGCATGCGCGAAGCCTCGCCTCGACGTCGTCATCCGCAACGCCATCAACGCTGGGCAGATCCCGGGCCCGCGCTACCTCGCGGCGAGCCAGGAGATCACGGTCCCCGGCGGGCTCGGCGACGAGACGTTGCCGCACCTGCCGTTTCCGGAGTTCAGCTTCGGCGTCAACGTCAACTCGGCCGACGAGATGCGCAAGGCCGTGCGCATGTTTCTCAAGTACGGCGTCGACTCGATCAAGCTCAACCTCTCGGGCGACAACTTCACTCCCGACTCGCCGTCGAACACGACCTGGATGAGCGACGCCGAGGTGCAGGCGGCGATGGACGAGGTGCGCGTGCGCGGCAAGCGCGGCACGGCGCACGCGCGCTCGGCAGGAAGCGTCAAGCAGGCGCTGCGCCATGGCATCGACGTCATCTACCACGCGAGTTACACCGACAGCGAGACGCTCGACATGCTCGAGGCGGCGAAGGACCGCATCTTCGTCGCGCCCGGCATCGCGATCCTGTACGCGATGCTGAACGAGGCCGAGCCGTGGGGCATCACGCGCGCCAAGGCGACCGCGATGGGCTACCAGCACGAGTGGGATGCCGCGCTCGAATCGCTCCGCGCGATGCACAAGCGGGGCGTCCGCATCCTGCCCGGCGGCGACTACGGGTTCGCGTTCACGCCGCACGGCCAGAACGCGCGCGACCTCGAGTTCTTCGTCAAGTACCTCGGCTTCACGCCGATGGAGGCGATCCGCTCGGCGACGCTCTACGGCGGCCAGATCATGATGAAGGAAACGGAGCTCGGCGTGGTCAAGGAGGGCTTCCTCGCCGACCTGTTGCTGGTCGACGGCGACCCGCTCGCCAACCTCGCGATCCTGCGCGACCCGAGACGCATCCTCGCCGTGATGAAGGACGGCGCGTTCGCGAAGGCGCCCGACATCGCGTCGCAACGGCGCTGGGAGCACGCCGCGTGACCGAGCGCCGGAAGCGGATCGCGCTCTGGCTGCTGTTCGCCGGGCCGATCGCCGTCTTCTCGGTCTGGGCGATCACCGACAACGCGCCGCTCTACTTCAAGACGCTACTCAACGGCCTGACGCTCGCCTCGCTCTACTTCCTGGTCGCGAGCGGCTTCACGCTTGTTTTCGGCCTGATGCGAAACGTCAACCTCGCGCACGGCTCGCTCTACCTGCTCGGCGCCTATGTCGGCTGGATCGTCGGCGACGACACCGGCTCGTGGCTGCTCGCCGTGGCCGCCGGGTTCCTCTCGGCGGCGGTGGTCGGCCTCCTGATGCAGGTCTTCATCTTCCGCTTCATGGAGGGGCAGGACCTGCGCCAGACGCTGGTCACGATCGGCCTATCGATCGTCTTCGCCGATCTCATGCTGTGGGGGTTTGGCGGCGAGATCTACACCTTCGATCCGCCGCCGCTGATCTACGGCTCGACGGTGCTGCCGGTGGTCGAGAAGTTTCCGACCTACCGCATCGCGGTGCTGCTCGCCGCGATCGTGATCGGCGTCGGCCTCTGGACGTTCCTCGCCAGGACGCGCGTCGGCATGATGATCCGCGCCGGAGTCGACGACCGCGGCATGCTCGCCGCCTCCGGCGTCAACGTCCAGCTCGTCTTCGCGCTGACCTTCGCGATCGGCGCCGGCCTCGCCGGGCTCGCCGGCGTCGTCGGCGGCACCGCGCTCTCGATCTCGCCCGGCGAGGACACGCGCTACCTGCTCGCCTCGCTCGTCGTCGTCATCGTCGGCGGCATGGGCAGCGTCGTCGGCGCGGCGATCGGCGCGCTCCTGATCGGCCTCGCCGAGCAGTTCGGTCTCGCCTACGCGCCGACCTACAGCGTCGTGTTCACGTTCGTGATCATGGTCGTCGCGCTCGCGTTCCGGCCGCGCGGGATCATGGGCAGGGCGGCATGAGCGCGGCGCAGTGGCGGCGGGCGATGAACTCGGCGGCGACCGCTGCGGCGCCGACGCCGGCGCCCTCGGCGCTGCGGCCGCGCGTGCCGCCCGCGCCCATGGTGCCGGGCGAAGCGGTCGCGGCGCCGGCGTGGCTTGCACGATGGGCGTCGCGCATCGGGCCACGCCACGTCGTCGTCCTGGTCGCGCTCGTGCTCTACCCCTTCGTCGCTTCGCCGTTCTTCACCTACCAGATCGGCGCCCAGGCGCTCGCCCTCGGCCTGATCGCGCTCTCGCTCACCTTCCTCGGCGGCTACGGCGGCATGGTCTCGCTCGCGCAGATGACGGTCGCCGGATTCGCCGGCTACCTGGTCGCGATCTTCGGCACCAGCAGTTTCGCGGCGATCAGCCTCGGCTGGCCTTGGTGGCTCGCGATCGCGTTTGCGCTCGCCGGCGCGACCGCCTTCGCCGCTGCGGTTGGCTGGCTCTCGGTGCGCACCGAGGGCATCTACACGATCATGATCACGCTCGCGATCGGCGTCGCCTTCTTCTACCTCGCGCAGCAGAACTACACCGTCTTCAACGGCTTCCAGGGCTTCAGCAAGATCGGCGCGCCCGAGCTATTCGGGATCGACTTTCGCGAGCCGATGCCGTTCTACTTCGCCGCCCTCGCGTGCGCGCTCGCCGGCTATCTCCTCGTCCGCCATCTCGTTCGCGCGCCGTTCGGCATCGCCTTGCAAGGAATCCGCGACAACCCGCGCCGGATGGCCTCGCTCGGCTACCACGTCACCGCGCACCGCGTTGCGGCGTATGCGGTCTCGGGCCTGCTCGCGGCCGTCGGCGGCGTGCTGATGATTTGGTACAACGGCCGCATCTCGTCCGGCACCGTCAACCTCGGCGCGATGATCTCGATCCTCGTCATCGCCGTGCTCGGCGGCATGAAGCATCCGATCGGCGCCTTCATCGGCGCGGTCGTCTACGTGTTGCTGCAGAACTTCGCGGTCGACCTGTTCGTTCGCGAGCGCTTCAACCTCGTGATCGGTGGCGGCTTCCTCGCCATCGTCCTGTTTTCCCCCGACGGGCTGCTCGGGCTGTGGGCGAAGCTTCGCTCCAGCCTGGTCAAGACCCAGACTTCCCACCAGAAAAGGAGACAACCGTGAACGCAACGAAGAGAAGAATCTGGCTGCGCACCGCCGTCGGCGCGGCCGCCGCCGCGGCGCTGATGGGCTCGGCCTGGGGCCAGGAGACGCTGAAGATCGGCCTGCTCACCAACCTCGAGGGTCCGTTCGCCGTGCCGGGCCAGGACGGCTTCCGCGGCGCCGACATGGCGCTGAAGGAAAAGAACGGCATGGCCGGCGGCAAGAAGATCGAGTTCATCAAGCTCTCGTCCGACGCGACACCCGACAAGGCCGTCGCCCAGACGAGAAAGGCCGTCGAACAGGACAAGGTGCCGATCATGATCGGTCCGCTCTCGGGCGACGAAGGCATAGCCGTCAAGAACTACGCCAAGACCAAGCCCGACATCACGTTCATCAACGGCTCGTCGGGCGCGCAGGCAACGACGCTGAGCGACCCGGCACCCAACTTCTATCGCTTCAACACCGAAGGCGCACAGTGGATGGTCGGCCTCGGCGAGCACGCGCTCGCCAAGGGCTACAAGAAGGTCTTCCTCGTCGCCGAGGACTACGGCTTCCCGTACTCGCAGGTGCAGGGCTTCATGGCGAGCTACTGCGCCAAGGGCGGCAAGGTCGTCGACAAGGCCTGGGTGCCGCTCGGCACCAAGGACTACGCCTCGGTGGTAGCGAAGATCCCGAAGGACATCGACGCCGTCGTGGTTGTCCTCGGCGGCTCCGACGCCGTGAACTTCCTCAACCAGTACGAGCAGGCCGGCGGCAACAAGCCGATGGTCGGCGGCTCGATCACGGTCGACCAGACGGTTCTCAACTACAAGGGCAAGCGCCGCGAGTCGCTGCTTGGCACTGCCTCGGCCGGGCCGATGGCCGACTCGATCGACACGCCCGAGTGGAAGAAGTTCGTCGCCGACTACAAGGCCCAGTTCAAGGACGGCTTCCCGAGCCCGTCGCTGTTCGCCTACCTGTATTACATCAACACCCGGGCCACGCTCGAGGCGCTCGATGCGGTGAAGGGTGACCTGTCGAACGGCCAGAAGGCGTATCGCGCGGCGCTGCAGAAGACCGACTTCAAGGGTCCGGCGGGCGAGGTCAAGATCGACAGCAACCGCAACGGTGTCGGCACGACCTACATCACCGAGGTGACGAAGGCGCCGGACGGCTCGTTCTACAACAAGGTCGTGAAGACGGTGCCGAACATCTCGCAGACGCTCGGCCTGAGCGACGCCGAGTTCAAGAAGATGGGCCTCGGCTCGCGCGACGTTCCCGACTGCCGCAAGTAAGGCAGCCAAGAGCAAGGCAGCCAAGAGCGCGGCGATGGCATCAATCTCGTCGCTTCACCCGCGCGACCGCGAGAGCGGCGCGCGGGCGCGGCGCGGCGCATCGGCCCACCCGGGCAGCGCGCTGCTGTCGGGCGACGCGCTGCGGCTCGAAGGCGTGACGCGAACCTTCGGCGCGTTGCGCGCCGTCGACGACGTCACTCTCTCGATCGCCGCCGGCGAGAAGGCGGCGATCCTCGGCTCCAACGGCGCCGGCAAGACGACGCTCTTCAACGCCATCAGCGGCGACTTCCCGCCCACTGCCGGGCGGATCCTCTTCTTTGGCGAAGACATCACGGTGCTGCCGCCGCACGAGCGCATCCGCAAGGGCCTGCGCCGCACCTACCAGTCTTCGCTGCTGTTTCGCGACCTCACGGTGCGCGACAACCTGTTCCTCGCGGTGCGCGGCGTTGCGAGCGGCCGCTTCAGCTTCCGGCGCGCCGGCGCGATGCACGCGTCGAGCATCGC